>JBKJLN010000155.1:0-2883 GCA_046596935.1 Acidimicrobiales bacterium | reverse complement strand
ATCAGCGCCGCCGAGAGCATGGCGGCCACGGGGTTGGCCTTGTGCTGGCCGGCGATGTCGGGCGCGGAGCCGTGCACCGGCTCGAACATCGATGGGCCCGTGCGGGCGGGGTTCAGGTTGCCGCTCGAAGCGAACCCGATCCCCCCGGATACCGCGCCGCCGAGGTCGGTGAGGATGTCCCCGAAGAGGTTGTCGGTCACGACGACGTCGTACTGCTCCGGCGACTGCACGAAGTAGATGCAGGCCGCGTCGACGTGGTTGTAGGCCGTGGTGACGTCGGGATACTCGGTTGCGACCTCGTTGAACGTCCGCTGCCACAGGTCGCCGGCGAAGGTCAACACGTTGGTCTTGTGCACCAGCGTGAGGTGGCGGCGGGGACGAGACCGGGCGAGGTCGAAGGCGTAGCGGACGCAGCGCTCGACGCCCATCCGGGTGTTGACCGAGCCCTGGGTGGCGATCTCCTGGGGGGTGCCCTTGCGGAGGAAGCCGCCCTCGCCGGCGTAGGTGCCCTCGGTGTTCTCGCGGATCACGACGAAGTCGAGACCGTTGCCGGAGAAGGGGCGGAGGTTCACGTACTGGTCGAGGGCGAAGCGCAGCCGCAGGATGATGCCGCGCTCGATCGTGCCGCCCGGAATGCGGGTGTCGCCGATCGGCGGGCCCAGCGGGCCTTTGAGGATGGCATCGAACGTGCGCATCGACTCGAGGTCGGCGTCGTCGAGCACGTACCCGTCGCGCAGGAAACGGTCGGCGCCGAGGTCGAACGTCACCGTTTCCAGGTCGAGCCCGGTGGCCCGCAGGACATCGAGGGCGGCGCCGACGATCTCGGGGCCGATCCCGTCGCCCGGGATGACGGCGATGCGGTGCTGCGTGGCCTGCGGCATGGACGGCAACGATCTCCTGGAACGAAAAAACCGCCCCTCCGGGCGGCTGGCAATGCACACACTCCGGTCGGGGTGCGTGCGCTAGGGAATGACTACCTCGTTGGATGCGGATTCGTCGGAGGTGAACATCGTCTCCCACGATAGCCTCAATTGCATGAGTTCCACCCACCTGAGCCGCGAGACGTACGAGCGGCTGTCCTCCGAGCTGCACGAGCTCACGACCGTGGGCCGGACCAGCATCGCCCAGGCCATCGAGGCCGCCCGCAACCTCGGCGACCTCTCCGAGAACGGCGACTACCACGCCGCCAAGGACGAGCAGGGGCGGATGGAGGGACGGATCCGCCAGCTGACCTTCATGCTCGACGGGGTCCAGATCCTCGAGGACACCGGACCCTCCGATCAGGTCCGGCCGGGCAAGACCATCTCCCTGCGTTACGAGGGCGACGACGACGTCGAGCAGTACTACCTGGGCTCGATCGAGGAGCGGCAACAGGGCATCGAGATCATCTCCACCAGTTCCCCGCTCGGACAAGCCCTGCTCGACGGCGCCAAGAAGGGCGACAAGATCGAGTACCAGACCCCGACGGGGGCGAAGGTCAAGGTGGAGATCGTCGACGTAGCCTGACCGCCCGATGAGCACATGATCGGCGGCGGCGACAGCCTCCCCCTGCGATCCCGGGGCGCCATCGGCGATACGGCCACGATGGCATTGGTGGCCGCCGACGGCACCCTCGACTGGTGGTGTCCGGGGCGCTTCGATGCGCCGGCGGCGTTCTTCCGGCTGCTCGATCCCGAGGGCGGCGCCGTGCGGATCGGCCCGTCTGGTCCGCCTCGAGCGGGGACGCAGGCCTACGACGAGCGGACCAACATCTTGCGCACCCGCCTGCCGGCGGCCGAGGGTGAGCTCGAGCTCATCGACTTCATGCCGTGGGACGGGCAGCGTCCATCCGGGCGGATCGTGCGCATCGTCACGGCACGGCACGGTCGCGTCGACGTCGACATCGACGTGCAGCCAGGATCGGCCTTCGGCCCGGCGCGCGACGTCGACACGTGGTCGAGGGGCATCGCCTTCGACGGGGTGATGGTGCACACCGGCTGCTCGATGGACGGACGGAGTGGGCAGCTCCATCTCGAGGCCGGCGACCGGGCCGTCGTCGTCGTCGAGGAAGCGCAAGAGGGCCGCCGCGCCGAAGCGTTGTCGCTCGACGGGGCCTTCGACCTCCTCGACCGCACGACCACGGCCTGGCGATCCCACTTGGCGCCGATGACCTACGCCGGCCCGTACGCCGCCGACGTCGAGCGCAGCCTCCTTGCCCTCAAGGCCCTCACCTACGGGCCCACCGGAACCATGGTGGCGGCGGGTACGACGTCGCTCCCCGAGCAGATCGGGGGCGAGCGCAACTGGGACTATCGCTACGCCTGGGTGCGGGATGCGTCCCTCGCCATCGACGCCACCTACGACGCCGGCCTCACTGACGAGGCCGAGATGTTCAACGAGTGGTTGCTCCGGATTCTCGAAGGTGCGGAGTGGCCGCTGCGTCCGCTCTACGACGTCGATGGCCTGCCCCTCGATCCCCTCGACGAACGCTCGCTCGATCTGGCCGGCTACCGGCGATCGCAGCCCGTCCGGGTGGGCAACGGTGCCGCCGACCACCTGCAACTCGACTTCTACGCCGACCTCGTCAGCTCGATCCACGTCGAGCAGTTCCGCCAGGCCGGCAGTCGCGTCGGCGAGCTGTGGGGTTCGCTCGTCTCCATGGCCGATTGGCTGTGCGAGGCCTGGAAGATGAAGGACCAGGGCATCTGGGAGGTGCGGAGCGCGCCCCAACACCTGGTGTCGTCGAAGCTGGCGTGCTGGTACACCCTCGACCGAATGGTGGAGCTGGCCGGAGTCCGCAGCCCGATCGACCTCGATGCCCTGCGCTGGCGCGAGACGGCCAAGGAGATTCGGAGCTGGCTCGAAGACAACGCCATCGCCGCCAACGGTGGGCTGAAGGCCGAC
>JBKJLN010000037.1:0-3301 GCA_046596935.1 Acidimicrobiales bacterium | reverse complement strand
TTCGACTCGGGGAACGTCGGCGACGCGACCGGCCATCACGCGGCCGTTGTCGAGCAGGAGCAGCACGGTCTGGTTGCGCTCGGCGCGATAGGTGCGGACGATGGCCTTGCCGGCACGGGCCGTCGCCGACCAGTCGATGCGGCGGAACTCGTCGTCGGGGCCGTACTCCCGCATGGCATCGAACTCGGTTCCACCGCCGCGCCCTTGGGCCGAGCGCAGCCCGATGTCGAGAATGCGGGCGCGGTTGATGCGAAGCTCGGCCTCTTCCTTCGAGGCGAACGGTGGATAGACGCGGATCGTCCCGTCGCAGAGCACCCGGTCCTGGCGGGCAGCCAGGCCGAGTCGACCCTCGACCCGCACGACGATCTCCCGCAGGTCGAAACGGCCCCGCCGCATCGGCTGCAATGCAGTGCCCGTCGACGCCCGACCGAGCGGCGGGACGACCAGGCGAATCCTCCGGCGATCGGCGCCGAGCGAAGGTGCGAGGTCGTCGGCGAAGGCAACGCGAAGGGGTCGGCGACCGGGGTTGTCGACCGACCAGGAGATGCGGACCTGCTTCCCGAGGGGGATGACGCCCGGAGCTGACCGGTCGATGGCGATCTCCCCCGCCCGGGGTGCGAACCACCAGTCGCCCAGCGCCAATCCGACGAGCAAGCCGTTCACGACGACGAGGCCCAGGGTCGAGTCGCCGGGAAAGACGGCCACGACGACCGAGACGACGGCCGCGAGCGCCGCAAGACGACCCGTCGGAACGGGAATCCACCGCGACTTCAACGGGCGCCCGATCCTGGGGTACTTGGCGTCAACGGGGAACCGGCACGGTCGCCAAGATGCCGTCGAGGACAGCGTCGGCGGTCGCACCCTCCAACTCCACCTCCGGCCGCAGTTGGAGACGATGTCGCATCGTCGACTTGGCGACCGCTTTGACTTCGTCGGGCGTGACGAACGGCTTCCCGGCCAACCACGCCCACGCTTTGGCCGCATGGAGCAGCGAGACGGCGCCGCGGGGCGAGACGCCCAGCGAGACCGAAGGCGACGACCGGGTGGCTCGCGCCAGGCTCACGATGTAGGCGCGCACTTCGGCCTCGCAACGGACGGCCTCGACGGCGGCACGTGCGGCCGCCAGATCGGCGACCCCGGCCACCGGTCGAACGCCGGCGCCAGCCACATCGTGGGGATCGAGACCGGCGTCGTGGCGGGCCAGCACCGTCTGCTCCTGGTCGGCCGTCGGGTACGGGACCAGGAGCTTGAACAAGAAGCGGTCGAGCTGGGCCTCGGGCAAGGGGTAGGTGCCCTCGTACTCGACCGGGTTCTGCGTGGCCACGACGAGGAACGGATCCGGGAGGGGGCGACGCTCGCCCTCGACCGTGATCCGCCGCTCCTCCATCGCCTCGAGCAGAGCCGACTGGGTCTTCGGGGGCGTGCGATTGATCTCGTCGGCCAACAACAGGTTGCAGAACACCGGACCCTCTCGGAACCGGAACCCACTCCCCCGCTGTTCGAAGATCGTCTGACCCACGATGTCGGATGGCATGAGGTCCGGCGTGAACTGCACCCGTTTGAACTCGAGGTCGAGGGCGGCCGCCACCGCCTTCACGAGCAGCGTCTTGGCCACCCCCGGGACACCCTCGAGCAGCACGTGCCCCCGGACGAGCAAGGCCGCAACGAGACCCGACAGCGCGCCCTCCTGGCCGACCACGACCTTGCCGACCTCGTCGCGCAGGGCCAGCACGGCCACGCGCGGGTCGCGGCGCGGCGGGGCCGCGGCTGTCCGAACGCGTCGTTTCGGCGCGCTGTCATCGGGCATGGGTGACCTCGTTTCGTAGAGATTCGATCGACTGCGCAAGGGCCAAGAGGGCGGCGTCATCGACCGGGGGCTCATCCTCGAGCGCTTTGGTGACGGAAGCGGCGCCGACCGAAGTGGTGGCCGTGGCGGCGGCGGCGAAGTCGTCAACCGAGGCGCCGAGGGGTACCCCAAGGCGTTCGCTGAGGGTGCGGCGGAGGGCTGATCGCATCATCCGGGCGGCGGCATCGCGACGGCGGCCCTGCTGCAACAAGTTGCCGACGGCGACGACGAGCTCGGATCCGGCGATCTGCACCGGTTGGGCCTCCTCGACCGGCCGACCCAGACGTCGGGCTCGCCAGAGGGCGAACACCCCGAAGGCGATCAGGAGCTGCCACAGCCCGTCCTTGATGCGGCGCGAGACGAGGTCGGTGAGGCCCTGTCGCCCTCCGCCCAGAAGCGACGGTTCCACGATGTCGACGATGCCATCACCCGTCGGCGCAAGGAGGCTCACGGCCAGCACGGCGTTGTCGGCCCGATCGAGCTGGGAGTTGACCAGTGGACCGGCGCCGCCCAGGGCCACGATGGTGCCCGCTCCCGATGGTCGGGCGACGAGGAATTTGCCACCAGGCACGGCGAAGCACCCAACGCCATCAGGCGGTGTCCGCAGGGCCGTCGGCGCGTCGACCTCGATCGCCCCGACCGACTGCAACGCCGGCAAGCCACAGCGAGGGCGGAGCCCGCCCTCCGGGCTCGGGCCGGTCGAGTCGAAGATTCCACCCGACGAGCGCCCGACCGCCGGAGCGAACGACGACGACGGATCAGCAACAACGAGGGTGCCGCCCCCGTCGACCCACCGCTCGAGTCTGGTCGTCTCGCGCTCGTTCAGGCGGTCCTGGAGGATGAGGGCGACCGCTCCATCAGCCGGCCGACCGGCGCCGATCCGAACGTCGGCTCCGAACCCCTCGAGCAGGAGGACGAGGCCGCGGGTGCCGAGGGCGCTGGTCGAGCGGGGATCGAGCGGCTCGCCTTCGTTGCGGCCGTTGCGCGACACCAGCCCGATGACCACGATCGCCACCGCCAACACCACGAAGGGCAGGGCGCGGCCGAGCGACGACCGAGCCGACGACCCTGCCGTTGCGGCGGTCGTCACGGCGACGCGCCCGTGAGCACGCGTCCGGCAAGTTCCTGGAACGCCGCCGCCTCGGTCGGGCCGGTCGTCTCGTTTCCGTACCACGCCCGCTCGAACAGGTCGGTGGCGCCGGCGATGGGATCGGCCACGGCCGGCCGCGCCGCTCGGACCAGCACCCCATACTCCCCCGCCGTCGTGCCCGGTACTTCCTCGACGACGCCGGCGCCGGCGAGGCCGGCGATGAGGGCGCGGTAGCGGCACCGCAGCGCGTCTCGCCAGGCACCCGCGGCTTCGAAGCGCGACGCTTCGGCAGCCCAATCGGCGGCCGGCCGACGCGGGTCGACGTCGACGTTTTCGTCGCGGCGACGTCGACCCCGACTTGCGTC
>JBKJLN010000335.1:0-3653 GCA_046596935.1 Acidimicrobiales bacterium | reverse complement strand
GTACGAGCAGGTGCGGTAGACGGCGTCGGGCACGTATCGCAGCGTAGAGGTCGGAAAGCGGGAAGCATGGCGGCGTCATGGCCCGCACCCGCCGCCCACCCGTCCCTCCGGAGCTCTCGTCTCGCATCGAGGACTTCCTCGATGCGATCGACGCCGTCGACAATCGCGATCAGCTGACGCAGCTGCTGCTCACGGTGGTCGATCTCGCCGCCGACGACACCGATCGCCTCGACCTGAAGATCACCACCACGGCCCTGGCCGAGATGCGCCAGGCCTTCAAGGTGTTCGCCCCCTATCGCGAAATTCCGAAGGTGACCATCTTCGGATCGGCCCGCACCCTTCCGGCCGACCCCCTGTATTCGCAGACCCGCCAGTTGGCGAGAGCGCTCGCCGGGCAGGGGTGGATGGTGATCACCGGCGCCGGCCCCGGCATCATGGCTGCAGGGCTCGAGGGCGCCGGGCGCGAGATGTCGTTCGGTATCAACATCCGCCTCCCTTTCGAGCAGGGGGCCAACGAGTTCATCGCCGCTGACCCGAAGCTCGTGGAGATGAAGTACTTCTTCACCCGGAAACTCATGCTGATGAAGGAGACCGACGGGTTCGTCGTCCTGCCCGGCGGGTTCGGCACACTCGACGAGACCTTCGAACTCCTCACGCTCATCCAGACGGGCAAGGCTGAGCCCTCACCGATCGTTCTGCTCGAAGTCGCGGGCGGCAGCTATTGGGAGGAGTGGGACCACTTCGTCCGCCATCAGGTCGGCCAGCGAGGTCTCATCAGCGAGGACGACTGCGCCTTGTATCGCATCACCGACGACGTCGAACAGGCCGTCGCCGAGGTCACCGGCTTCTACCGCAACTACCACTCCCGCCGCTTCGTCGGCGACCGGTTGGTGATGCGGTTGCGCTCGGCACCGACCGATGATGAGATCGCTCGGCTCGATCGCGAGTTCGCCGACATCGTGGTGCGAGGGTCGATCGAACGGACCGATCCGCTTCCCCCAGAAGTGTCGGGTGGTGACCATCTCGATCTCGCCCGCATCACCTTCCGATTCGATCGCATGCATCATGGGCGCCTGCGATCGCTCATCGATGCGATCAACTCCCTCGACTCCGCGCCGGTCGACCATCCGCAGCCCGCTGTACGCGACGCGGTCGCAGGAGGTCGTCCGATGGAGCCCGACGTCCGCGCCCGCGACGACGAGGAATCCGACGGGTCCTATGAAGTCCCGGTGACGTAGCCACGCAATTCGGGAAACACCTTCGACACCTTCGACAAGACGTACTCGCCGTAGGTGCCGTCGAACGCGAGTGGACTGACGCCGTCCCACCGATCATCGACGCGCCCGTCGCCGTCGCCGAGCGGAAGGGGCGGAACCACCACGTCCCACCCGGGATCGAAGAAGAAGGGAAAGGACAGGCGACTCACACCGCTGGTGTTGCGCACGCGATGAGGGGTCGACCGGTAGCGACCGGCTGTCATCCGCTCGAGCATGTCGCCGAGATTGCAGACGAAAGAGTTGGGAATCGGTGGCGCGTCGATCCATCCGGAGGGTCCGCGCACCTCGAGGCCGCCGTTGTCGTCCTGGCGGAGCAAGGTGAGCAGGCCATAGTCGGTGTGCTCGCCGACACCCCATTCCCCCGGAGCCGGATCCGGCGGGTAGTGGAAGATCCGAAAGAGGACGAGCGGATCTGCCGTGAGGTGCTCGGCGAACCATCCACGGTCGAGGCCGAGGGCCAAGGCGATCCCCTCGACCAGGACGTGGGCGACGGCCTCGACGGCCGAGAGGTACTCCAGCACCGTGGGCCCCAGCCCCGCCGGCTCGGCCGGGAACTGATTGGCACCGTGCAGCGGAACCCCCGCAGCGACGCGCGGATGGTCGGGGCCGAGCTCCGCCCCGAAGTAGATGCCTTCCTTGCGGTCGGCCACGCCGGACGTGAGCTCGCCGCCGACCGGGAACCAACCCCGCCAGGCGACGCCGCCGTTGGCCATGGCGATCGCAGACTTCTCGGTGTCGGATCGGGCGAAGAACTCGCGGGAGAGCCCGTCGAGACGTCCCTGCAATTCGACGTCGACTCCGTGGCCGACGACGTAGAAGAAGCCGGTCTCTCGGCAGGCTGAGTCGATCTGGCGCGCGACCACCTCGACCTTGCCGGCGTCGTCGCGATCGAGCAGCGGCCCGATGTCGACGACCGGGAGTTCGCTCACGGGGCGGCCATTGTGTTCACGGATCGAGGTCGTCGGGCTCGGCCAGAATGCCGATGGCCTTCTCGATCGCTCGCCGGGCGCGGGTCAAGCGACGCTCGTCGACCGGGAGTTCCTTGCCGCCGGCGTCGATCGACTCCCGCAGTCGCTCGATGGCGAGATCGGCGAGCTCCTCGCTGATCGCCTGGAGACGCCGTCGCAGGTCGTCGAATTCACCGGCCATGGCGACCATGTTCGCGCCCGAACGCCAGGGCGTCGTCGACGATCTCCAGGGGATGTCGGGCCTCGATACCGGCGCCACCGAGGTGGTAGGCGCAGCCCGGGTTGGCGGAGGCCACGATCGGAGCGCCCGTTCGTGCAATCGCCTCGACCTTCCGCTGGCGGATGGCCGCTGCCAGCTCGGGCTGTTGAGCCGAATAGGCGCCGCCGGCGCCGCAACACAGGCCCTCGTCGTCGAGCTCGGCGACGTCGGCATACGGCGCCAACACGACGCGCACCGCCAAGTGGGCCTGCTGGACGTGGCGGAGGTGGCACGGGTCCTGCAGTGCGATCCTCGGCCGCATCCAGCGAGGGTCCGGAGCGGGAAGGAGTTCGATCCGGGCAGCCAACCATTCGTGGACATCAAGGACGCGGCCCTCGGTATCGGCGTCCTTGAGCGCGGCGCCACATCCTGCGCTGTCAACGAGGATCGGCGCTGATCCCGGCATCGAGGCCAGTGCCCGACGGGCCATGGCGTGCCCGTCGCCGGCCAGCCCAGCATGGACGTGCAGCGCACCACAGCAGTCGCCCCTTGCCCCGGGGAAGGCAACGCCAGCCCCCGTCGCCTCGATGACCCGCTGGACCGCTCGATGGGTCTCTCGCTGCCACGCATCCATCACACAGCCGGTGAACAGCCAGACATCCGAACCGGAGGCGATGAGCGGCCGGCGACGAAGGGGCAGCCGGGGCAGGGCCAACCGCTTGGGCACCACGCCGAAGCGTTGCACGACGGCCAGCGCCGTTGAGGCCGCCAGCAGCAACCGGTGGTGCTTCAAGACGGCATAGCCGGCGCGCTTCCATCGAGGCTGGTAGCCGGCTTCGGCCACCAGGGTCTCCCGCGTCCCCTCCATCAGGCGTCCGAAGGGAACGCCGCTCGGACACGCCGACTGACAACCGAGGCACTGCACGCACTCGTCCATGAACTGGATGAAGGTTTCATCGACCGGGCTCTGACCGGAATGGACCGATCGCATGGCGGCGATCCGTCCGCGCGGCGACTTCGATTCCTCCCCGCTGACCCGATAGGTCGGACAGTGCGGCAGGCACAGCCCGCAGGCGACACACGACGCGAGCTCGTCCTCGTCGACGTGCAGCTTCATCGGACCACGCCGGCTCCGGCGAGCACGTTCCTTCCCGGATTCATTCGGCCGGTCGGGTCGAAGGCTGCCTTCAACCGGGAATGCAGCTCCAG
>JBKJLN010000294.1:0-5695 GCA_046596935.1 Acidimicrobiales bacterium | reverse complement strand
GGACGGCGACCCCGTCTGGCGCCCGGACCTCGATGACCGTCGCCCGCCGTGACGCATCGTTGTCGACGAGCACCCGCGGATCGGCCGGTGTCGCTGCGCTCGGGCGGTAGCGGCCGGAGTAACTGCGGGAACGCTCGACCAGACGCTCGGTGAGCATCAGTCGTCCCTCGAGCACGGCGTCGAGGTCGGCGGCGACTTTCTCCCACACCGGTTCGCGCCCGAGCGACGGTTCGACGTCGAAGACCTCGACGGCCCGTCCGTCCGACGAAGGCGTCGCGGTAGCGCTGCGGACGTCGAGGCCGTGCAGGGCCAGCACGCCGGCGACCTTGGCGAACAGACCGGGCCGGTCGGCAGCGACGACGGTGCACCGCCGACCCTCTCCGTGCAGCCCGTCCGGAAGGTCGGTCTCGACGGTTCGGGGTCCGGGATCCGGTGCCGGGGTGCCGGATTCCGGACCCAACATCCTGGTCGTGCGAGCGACGAGGTCGGCCACGAGGCCAGCCTTCCAATCCGACCAGGCGGAGGAACCGGTGGCCAGGGAGTCGGCCTCCGTGAGCGCGGCCAGCAGTTGGAGGGTGTCGACGTCGCCGACGGCCTCGGCGACGTGATCGATCGTGGCCGGGTCGTCGAGGTCGCGACGGGTGGCGACGTCAGGGAGGAGGAGGTGGTGGCGGACCATCGCCTGCAACACGGCCACGTCGGCCGGTGCGAAGCCGAGGCGGGGACCGATGCGTCCGACGGCGTCGATGCCGGTGTCGGTGTGGTCGCCCGGGAAGCCCTTGCCGATGTCGTGGAGCAGCGCGCCGACGAGGAGGAGGTCGGGCCGGCGCACCGTCCGCGTGAGCGCGGCCGCTTGCGCAGCGGCCTCCCAGAGGTGCCGGTCGACGGTGAAGCGGTGGTAGGCGTTGCGTTGCGGCTTGTGGCGCACGGCCTCCCACTCGGGCAGGAGCCACGCCAGCAGGCCGTGGTGATCGAGGGCCTCGAGCACGGGGATGGCGTTGCGCCCCGAGCCGAGGAGGGCTACGAGATCGTCGCGCCACTCGTCGGGCCAGACGGCCGGTGGCGCCGAGTGCTCGGATTCGAGTCCCTGGGCGACCGCCGCCAGCGCGCTGGGCGAGAGTGGGATGCCGGTTTCCGCGGCTTCGACAGCGGCTTCGAGCCACTGCCCGGGGTCGGGCCCGACGATCACCCGTTCGGCCCGCGACACCGGTCCTCCGAGCCAGGCGCGGATGCGGTCCCAGGCATCGTCACTGACGTAGGTGATCGCGCGCGCCGACGCGCTGACGTCAGCCAACAACCGGTCGGCATCGGCGTACCCGAGATCGGCGGCGACTCCGTCCTGCTCTTGGAGGAGGAGGCGGTCGAGGGCCTTCCCCGCCCGGAGGTGCAGTGCCGAGCGAATGGCGGAGAGCTGCCGATGGGGTTCGGTCAATCCCTCGAGACGGTCGTGGAGCACGGGGGTGGCGCGGGCGGCGGCGGCGAGCGCGTGGACGTCTCTCAAGCCGCCCCGCCCTTCCTTCAACTCGGGCTCGAGCAGATACGCAACCTCGCCGAACCGGGCGTGGCGCTCTCGGATGGCGTCGTCGAGCACCCGCAGCCACCGTTTCGACTTGGCGCGCCAGTGCTCGAGAGCGCGGGCCGCCAATTCCTCCGACAGTGCCCGGTCGCCGGCGATGTGACGGAGGTCGAGCATGCCGAGCATGGCTTTCAGGTCGCCCTCGGCCACGGCCTGGGCTTCCTTGACGGTGCGGACGCTGTGGTCGAGTCCGATCCCCCGATCCCAGATCGGATACCAGATCCGGTCGGCCACGACCTTGATGTCTGCAACCTTGCGTCGCCCGGCGTAGAGCAACACGAGGTCGAGATCGGAGTGCGGCGCCGCGTCACCTCGTCCGTAGGAGCCGACGGCAATCAGACTCAAGCCGGCCTCGTCGCCAACCAGCGACGCCAACCATTCGTCGTGTTTCATGGTCTCCGACTACACCGCATCAACACCCATCTCGCCGGTGCGGATGCGGACGATGCGATCGACCTCGGTGACCCACACCTTGCCGTCGCCGATCTTGTCGGTGCGGGCGGCGGCGACCACGGCGTCGACGATGCGATCGACCTCGAGGTCGTCGGCCAGGATCTCGATGCGCACCTTGGGGACGAAGTCGATGGTGTACTCCGCGCCCCGGTAGACCTCGGTGTGCCCCCGCTGCCGGCCGAACCCCTGCACCTCCGAGACGGTCATGCCCTGGACACCTGCGTCCTTCAGCGCCTCCTTGACCTCGTCGAGCTTGAACGGCTTGACGATGGCGGTCACGAGTTTCATCTACCCGATCCTCCCTGCAGTTGCGTAGGCGTTCTCTGAATGCAGTGACTGGTCCATGCCCTCGTTCTCCTGATCGGTGGTGATGCGAAGGCCGATGGTGGCGTCGATGACCTTGGCGAGGATGAACGACACGATGCCCGAGAACGCGATGGTGGCACCCACGGCGATGAGTTGGTTCACCAGGAGTTCACTTCCACCGAAGAAGAGACCGTCGGCGCCGAGTGAGTTCACCTTGGTGTCGCTGAAGAAGCCGAGGAGGATCGAGCCGAGGATCCCACCCACGAGGTGGACGGCGATCACGTCGAGGCTGTCATCGAACCCGAACCGGAACTTGATCTGGATGGCGAGGAAGCACACGACGCCGGCGGCGAATCCGATGAGCAACGGGGCCACGCCGCCGACGAACCCGGCACACGGAGTGATGGCGACGAGCCCCGCAACGGCTCCCGAGGCGGCGCCGAGCGTGGTGGCGTGGCCGCCCTTGATCTTCTCGATGATGAGCCAGCCGAGCATGGCCGCAGCCGCTGCCAGGTGGGTGTTGATCAGCGCCTGGGCGGCGAGGCCGTTGGCGCCCAGGGCCGAGCCGGCGTTGAAACCGAACCACCCGAACCACAGAATGCCGGTGCCGAGAAGGGTGAGGGGCAACGAGTGCGGCGGCATGGGCTCGCCCGGCCAGCCCCGGCGCTTGCCGATCACCAACACCAGCACGAGGGCGGCGATGCCGGCGTTGATGTGCACGACGGCGCCGCCGGCGAAATCGAGCGCGCCCCGCTTGAACAGCCACCCCTCCGGGCTGAATACCCAGTGGGCGACCGGCGAATAGACGAGGATCGACCACGCCCCGATGAACACGGCGTAGGCACTGAACTTCAACCGATCGGCGGTGGCCTCGGTGATGAGCGCCGGCGTGATGATGGCGAACATCATCTGGTAGGCGACGAAGGCCAGCACCGGAATGGTCAGGGCGAAATCGCCGACGTAGCCCGGCAGCACCGTCTTGGCATCGGCCAGGTCCTTGAGGGCGAAGAAGTCGAGGTTGCCGATGAACTTCCCTCCGCCGCCGAAGGCCAAGCTGAACCCGACCACGGCCCAGATCACACTGATCAGGCCCATGGCGAAGAAGTTCTGCATCAGCATCCCGAGCACGTTCTTGGCCCTGACCATGCCGCCATAGAAGAAGGCCAGTCCGGGGGTCATGAACAGCACGAGGGCGGCCGAGATGAGCACCCAGGCGGTGTTCCCGCTGTCGATTTCCATGACGGGAGACTGACGCCATCAGATTTCGTTTCGGTGACCCCAATGTTTCGTGCCGGTTAATCGATCCTGTCGCGACCTTTATCCGGCCAACGCCTCCGCAGCTTTGCGGGCGGCGATCAGCACCGGATCCCACACCGGGCTGAACGGCGGGGCGTAGCTGAGGTCGAGGGCGGTCATCTCCTCGACGGACATCTGGGCCGTCAACGCCGTGGCGAGCACGTCAATACGCTTTGCGGCGCCCTCGTTGCCGAGGATCTGGGCCCCGAGGAGGCGCCCACTCTGGCGTTCGGCCAAGAGCTTGATCTTGATCGGCTGGGCGCCCGGGTAGTACCCGGCGCGGGTCGTCGAGTCGACGGTGACAGCGACGTATTCGAAGCCCGCCGCCGTGGCCTCGCGTTCGGTGACGCCCGTGCGGGCCACCTCGAGGGCGCACAGCTTCGTGACCGCTGTGCCGACGACCCCGGGGAAGGTGGCATACCCACCACCGAGGTTGATACCCGCCACTCGACCCTGCTTGTTGGCAACCGTGCCCAAGGCGACGTGGATGTTCTCGCCCGTCACCCGGTGGAAGCTCTCGCAGCAGTCACCTGCGGCCCAGACGTTCGGCGTCGACGTGCGCTGGCGGCGATCGACCTTGATGGCACCGCGGTGGCCGGTGGCGATACCGGCGTCGGCGGCGAGGCGGCTGTTGGGGGCGACGCCGGTGCCGAGGATGACGAGGTCGGCCGGCAAGGTCGCGCCCGTCGAGGTGTGCACAGCATCCGATTCGAAGGCCACGACCCGCTCGTTGCAGTGCACGTCGATGCCGTGACCCCGCATGGCTTCGGCGACGAGCGCCCCCATGTCCTCGTCGAGGGTGCTCATCGGCTGTGGGGTGGCCGTGACGACGGTGACCGTGGTGCCGAGGTTGAGAAAGGCCTCGGCCATCTCGAGGCCGATGTAGCCGCCGCCGACCACGACGACCCGCTTGACGTCCTTGGTGCGCACGGCCTCGAGGAGGCGGGCTGCATCCTCCAGGTTCTGGACACCGTGCACGTTCGGTCCGTCGATGCCGGGGAGCGGGGGCCGCATCGGGATGGCCCCGGTGCCGATGTGGAGATCGTCGTAGCCGAGGGTGTAAGTGCGGGCGTGCTCGTGGTCACGGATCTCGACCGACTGTTTGCCGGTGTCGATAGCCATGGCCTCCGATCGCAACCGCACGTCGATCCGGAAGTTGTCGCGGAACTGCTGCGGCGTGCGGGCGATGAGCTGGTCGATCGCACCCACCTCGCCTCCGACGAGGTAGGGGATGCCACAGGCGCTGTAGCTCGTCCACCGCCCCATCTCCAGAGCCACGATCTCGAGGTCGGGCCGCCGCCGGCGGGCTTGGGAGGCTGCGGCCATCCCTCCGGCATCGCCGCCGATCACGACCAGTCTGGCGCTCATGGGACGATGGTCTACATGCCGGCGCCCCAGGTCCGTGAAGACTGCCGCCATTACGTCGGGCGATCCACCGCCGGCGGCGAGCGCGTCGAACGGTGCCGCCTCGACGTCAACCTCGTCGACCCGTTCGCCTGCCCCGACGGTTGCCTGTTCTGGGAGGCCCGCAAGATCGCCGGCGCCGGATGGACCGTCGCCGAGGGCGATCAGCCCGACTGACTCGGAGCTACTGGTCGAGCAGCGCGGGGAGCCGGTTGAAGAACTGACTGCGGGGAAGCACCTCGGCGCAACCGGCGGCCTCGGCGGTCGCCAACAGCTGTTTGTCGACGTGCGATCCGTATGCCAGGACGCGCGCGCTTCCAGACACGAGTGCCGGAAGGGCGTCGAGCACGCCCTTCTTCGAGAGGTCGACGATCACGGCGTCGATGCCGGCAAGTCCGACGAGGGCCTCGGGCTTGGCGACGAAGCGGCAATCGGGCACGGCGGCAGCGATCTTCGAACGGTCCATCAGGTCGGGCGTGTAGGCGGCGACGTTCATCGGTGACGAGTCTTGTGCACGAAGGCCTTGGCGGCGCCCCACGCAATGCCGAGCTCTTGGAGGGACGGATCGATGTCAGACCAGTTGGCCGGCGTCAGGTCGTAGACATCGTCGGGGAAGCGCTCTCGCGAGAACTTGTCCCGCTCGATCACCGGAGCGCCCGC
>JBKJLN010000050.1:0-5000 GCA_046596935.1 Acidimicrobiales bacterium | reverse complement strand
AGTGGGAGCGGGAACGGGGGCGGCCGTCCCGACGGTCGCCGGAACGGCAACGGCGGCGGCAACGACGTCGTCCGACCCGGGGTCAGCATCGACGACGACCTCGGCGACCCGATCGAGCTCGACGAGGAGACGCTCGAGCGTCGACGGGGCAAGGAGCGCAACGGGCGCCCGCTCGGTCGCTACCTGATGAGCGTCCACGTGGGTCCGACGGCGACCCAGATCGGCGTGTTGGAAGGGCGGTCGCTGATCGAGCACTACGTCTCGCGCCCCACCGACGACGCCAACCAGATCGACGGCAACATCTACCTGGCCCGGGTGCAGAACGTTCTGCCCGGCATGGAAGCTGCCTTCATCGACATTGGCACCCCCAAGAACGCCGTGCTGTACCGCGGTGACGTGCGCGACGACGCCGACGACGTCGAGAGCGCCGACGGCGGAGGACGGTCGTCCAAGAAGAACCAGAACCAGAACCTCAAGATCGAACAGATGCTCAAGTCGGGCCAGACGATCGTGTGTCAGGTCACCAAGAACCCCATCGGAGCCAAGGGCGCGCGGCTCACCCAGGAGGTTTCCCTTCCGGGTCGCTTCGTGGTGCTCATCCCCAACTCCGACACCTACGGCATCTCCAAGCGGCTGAGCGACGACGAGCGCAAGCGACTCCGGCGGATTCTCGATGAGGTGAAGCCGTCACATCACGGCGTGATCGTCCGCACGGCGGCCGAGGGCACCACCGCCGACGAGTTGCGTCGCGACGTGATCCGGCTCCTGAAGCAGTGGGAGCGCATCGAGGAACTGGCGAGCCGGTCGAAGGTCCCGGCGCTGCTCTACAAGGAACCCGACCTGGCCGTGCGGGTCATCCGCGAGGAGTTCAACAAGGAGTACCGGGGCGTCGTCATCGACGATCCGGGGCTGTTCGAGGAGGTTCGGGACTACGTGGCCAGCATCAGCCCCGAGTTGGCCGACCGCGTCGAGCTCTTCGACGAGGCCGCCGAGGGGTTGGGGATCTTCGAGCGCTTCCACGTCCACGAGCAGCTGCACAAGGCCCTCGACCGCAAAGTCTGGCTCCCGTCCGGCGGCTCGCTCATCATCGAACGAACCGAAGCACTCACGGTCATCGACGTGAACACGGGCAAGAACGTCGGCACCACCAACCTCGAGGAGACCGTGTTCCGCAACAACCTCGAGGCGGCGGCCGAGGTCGCCCGCCAGCTCCGGCTGCGAGACGTCGGCGGCATCATCGTCATCGACTTCATCGACATGGAGATCCGGGAGAACCGGGCCGAGGTGATGCGGTCGTTCAAGGAGGCTCTGGCTCGGGACAAGACCCGCACCCAGGTCTTTGACATCTCCGAGCTCGGCTTGGTGGAGATGACCCGCAAGCGGGTGAGTGAGGGTCTCGTGGAGTCGTTCAGCCAGACGTGCGAGGTCTGCGCCGGGCGCGGCCTCGTGTTCGACGAGAGCTTGTTTTAGGGCTTCCGGCCCGACTCCCCTACAATGTCGGGCTGTTGTCCAGCGGCCGTTGAGGCCCTACGGAGGCCCGGTGTACGCAGTCATCAAGACAGGTGGAAAGCAGTATCGCGTCGCGGAGGGTGAGCAGCTCGACGTCGAGCTTCTCTCCGCCGAGGACGGTGAGCTCAGCTTCGTTCCGTTGCTGCTCGTCGACGGCGAGAACATCATCGCCGGGGCCCCGAACCTGACGGGCGCATCCGTGGCCGCCCGCATCGTGGGCGAGTCCGCCGGGCCCAAGATCCGGGGCTTCATCTACAAGAACAAGACCAACCAGCGCCGCCGGTGGGGCCATCGTCAGCACTACACGACGATCGAGATCACCGGCATCTCGAAGGGGAACTGATCCATGTCGAAGACCAAAGGTGGCGGTTCCACCAGGAACGGCCGTGACTCCGAATCGAAGCGACTCGGCGTGAAGGTGTTCGACGGCCAGACGGTCACCGCCGGCGCCATCATCGTGCGCCAGCGCGGCACCCGGTTCCACCCCGGCGAGAACGTCGGCCGCGGCGGCGACGACACGCTCTTCGCCCTCACACCCGGCTTCGTGAAGTTCGGTGCCCGCAAGGGTCGCAAGCTCGTCGACGTGCTCGACGCCATGCCGGTGCCCGCGTCGGCGGCTGCATCCTCGGCGGACGCCGGGCCCGCCTCCGCCTGAGCCTCCCTCCTCGTTCTGGGCGGATCCATCCGTCGCATGCACTGAGGAATCCGCCCAGAACGTCGCTCGTACACTCGCTGCCGTGTCTGCCTTCGTCGACGAATCCCAGATCCACGTCAAGGCGGGCAACGGCGGAGCCGGTTCGGTGTCGTTCCGCCGGGAGGCCCATGTCTCCAAGGGCGGCCCCGACGGCGGCGACGGCGGCACCGGCGGCAACGTCTGGCTGCAGGCCGACCGGAACGTCTCGTCGCTGATCGCTTTCTCCGATCATCCCCATCGGGCTGGCGGCAACGGCACCCACGGCAAGGGCAAGGGGCGCCATGGCGCCAGGGGCGACGACATGGTCGTGCCCGTGCCCGAAGGAACGGTCGTCCGCAGCCTCGACGGCAAGATCCTGGCCGACCTCGTGCACGCCGGCGATCGCTACCTGGCGGCCAAGGGCGGACAGGGCGGGCAGGGGAACTCTCGCTTCCTCTCCAACCGCCGTCGCGCACCGGCATTCGCCGAACAGGGCGAAGTGGGGGAGGAGTTCTACCTGAACCTCGAGCTCAAGCTCATGGCCGACGTCGGCCTCGTCGGGTTCCCGAACGCCGGCAAGAGCACCCTGATCTCTCGTGTCTCGGCCGCCAAGCCGAAGATCGCCGACTATCCCTTCACCACGTTGCAACCGAACCTCGGAGTGGTGCGCCTGAGCGACGCCGAGTTCATCATCGCCGACATCCCCGGGCTGATCGAAGGGGCCAGCGAGGGTCGGGGACTCGGCCACCAGTTCCTCCGTCACGTCGAGCGGGCTCGGGTCATGCTCTTCCTCATCGACCTGGCCCCGTCCGACCTACGGCCGCCGGCCGAGCAGGAGCGGATCCTCCTCGATGAACTCGGCCGCTATCGAGCCGAGCTCCTCGATCGGCCCCGCCTCATCGTGGGTTCGAAAGCCGACGCCGCTCAAGACGACGTCTTCGAATGGACGGGCCCGCGCGTGTCGGCGGTGACCGGCGAGGGCATTCCGGAGTTGCTCGGACACCTGGCCGTGCTCGTCGGCGAGGCCCGCGCCACCCAACCGGTGCGCGACTCCTTCGTCGTCCACCGGCCCGAAGCCGAGGGTGTGCGGATCGAGCGCGAAGACGACGCCTCCTGGACGGTGCTCGGCCGGCCGGCGTCGCGCGCCGTTGCCTTGAACGACATCACCAACGCCGACGCCCTGTTGTTCGTGCAGCAACGCCTGAAGCGACTCGGCGTCGACAAGGCGTTGGCCAAAGCCGGGGCCAAGGACGGCGACATCGTCCACATCGCCAGCTTCTCCTTCGAGTTCCAGGAGGACTAGGTGAGCCTCGTCGTGGTCAAGATCGGGACGTCGTCGATCACGACCACCGAGGGCGTGATCGACACCGCCGCCGTCGAGAAGTTGTGCGGGGAGGTGCATGCCGCCCGCGCCGATGGCCATCGAGTGGTCGTGGTCTCTTCCGGCGCCATTGCCGCGGGGTTGCCGGCGCTCGGCATGGCTCGTCCTCGAGACATCGCCACGCTGCAAGCCGTTGCGGCGGTGGGGCAGAGCCGCCTCATGCGGGTCTACGACGAGGTGTTGGCGAGCCACCGTCTCGTTGCCGGACAGGTGCTCCTGGCACCACTCGACTTCGTCCATCGGGCGCAGTACCTCCACGCGCGCCAGACCCTCACGCGACTCCTCGAGCTCGGCGTCGTTCCCATCGTCAACGAGAACGACGCCGTGGCCGACGACGAGATCCGCTTCGGCGACAACGACCGCCTCGCCGCCCTCGTTGCCCACCTGGTCGGAGCCGAGCTCCTCATCCTGCTCACCGACACGCCCGGCATGTTCACCGCCGACCCTCGGCTCAATGCCGACGCATCGCTGATCGAGGAGATCAAAGAGGTCGACCACGCCCTGGAGTCGCTCGCCGGTGGCAGCGGCAGTGCTCGTGGGAGTGGGGGCATGGCATCGAAACTGGCGGCGGCCAAGATCGCCGCCTGGTCGGGTGTGCCGGCGGTGATCGCCGGCGCGGCGCGTCCTGGCGTGATCGCCGCAGCTCTCGCCGGCGAGCCCGGCGCCGGCACCTTCGTTCGACCCCACGATCGCAAGCTCCCCGCTCGCAAGCTCTGGATCGCCTTCGCCGTCGGCGCATCAGGAACGATCGTGGTCGACGACGGGGCTCGACGCGCCCTGACCGAACGGAACACGTCCCTCCTGCCTGCGGGGGTGGTGTCGGTCAGCGGGGTCTTCGAGGCCGACGCCGCCGTCGAGATCGCCGATCCTCGAGGATCGGTCTTCGCCAAGGGCCTCGTCCGCCACGGATCGACCCAACTCCGCACTCTCGCCGGGCGTCGAACAGCCGACCTTCCGGCCGACACCCCGCACGAGGTCGTCCACCGCGACGACCTCGTCGTCCTGCCCTGACTCGTTCTGGGGATCTTTTTGCACCGCAGAGCGGCAAAAAGATCCCCAGAACGGCGGGGGTGCGGGCGTGTTCGGGGGCGGGGACCTACGCCGAAGGAGTAGAGCCGCCTTCGACCTCAGGGTCGGGCTTGGTCGCAGAATCGAGACCGAGCTGACTGCGGATCTGGGAAAGGCGGGCCGTGGCCTCGGAATCCATCGCGGCCTGCTCGACCTCGAGCATGCGGCCCTCGACGGTCTCTCCTTGGAGCTCGCTGGCGCCGAGGGCCTTGGCGTAGCGCTGCTCGATCTTGTCGCGGACCTCGTCGAAGGTGGGAACGTCCTGGCCGACGGTCTCGGACAGCGAGGCCATCGCCTTGTTCATCTGCTCCTGCATCTTCGCCTGGTCGAGCTGGCTCATCAGCTTCTGGCGCTCGGTCAGCTTCTTCT
>JBKJLN010000049.1:0-3058 GCA_046596935.1 Acidimicrobiales bacterium | reverse complement strand
CGGGTGAAGCCCTGGTTCCGCAGCCACAGGATCTCCTCGTGCCGGCGGACCTTGCGGTGGTTCCTGGCGTATCCGCCGGGCCGCTCGCAGACGGCCAGCTGATCCTTGATGACCCAGGCAAAGTTGCGGGGCACGATGCCGCGCTCCCACTTGCCTCTCACGCGCTCACCCCGACGACCTTGACCGCTTGGCAGGTGGCGCGCACGTCGTGGACTCGGATCATCCCGGCGCCCGTGGCCACGGCCACTACCGCGGTGGCAATGCTGCCCTCGAGGACATCGTCGGAGCCGGCGCCGATCAAGTGCTGGAGGAAGCGCTTCCGAGAGGTGCCGACGACCACGGGGAACCCGGTCTCTACGAGCACACCGAGCCGGCGGAGGAGGGTCAGGTTGTGGGCGGCGGTCTTCCCGAACCCGATGCCGGGATCGATCCAGACCTCTTCGACCCCGGCGGAACGGGCGGCCGACGCCCGCTCGGAAAGGAACGACCGAACTTCCTCGACGACGTCGTCATAGTCGGGTTCGGTTTGCATCGTCGGCGGCGTGCCCTGCATGTGCATGGCTACGTAGCCCACACCTGCGCCGGCCTGTGCGGCCACCTCCCAGAGCTCGCAGGAAGCCGAAACGTCGTTGACCAACGTCGCCCCCGCAGCCACGGCGGCGGCGGCCACGTCGGCATGGCGGGTGTCGATGGAGATCCGTCCGAGCGGTGCGAGCGCCTCGATGACCGGGACCACCCGGCGCCGTTCCTCGGCCTCGTCCACGGAATCGGCGCCGGGGCGGGTGGACTCGCCCCCGACGTCGACGATGTCGGCACCCTCGGCGAAGAGGTGGCGGCCGTGCTCGATGGCGGCCGCCCGGTCGAACCAGAGGCCGCCGTCGCTGAAAGAGTCGGGCGTGACGTTGAGTACGCCCATGACCAGTGCCATACCAAGCGGCATGGTACCGGCGATTTTTCGCCGCCTCGGGCAATCCGCCGGTCGGAATTACCGCCCGTGGATGCCCGCTCAGCGACCGTGAATGAAGGAGATGGCCTCGGCCCGAGTACGGGCATCGTCGCGAAAGAGGCCGCGAACGGCCGACGTGACGGTGGTGGCACCCGGCTTGTTGACCCCCCGCATCGACATGCAGAGATGCTCGGCCTCCACCACCACGAGCACCCCCCGAGGTTCGAGGACCCGCTCGAGGGTGTCGGCGACCTGGGTCGTGATCCGCTCCTGCACCTGGGGTCGGCGAGCGAACCCGTCGACCAGGCGGGCCAGCTTCGACAGGCCGGTGATACGTCCGTCGGCGTTCGGGATGTAGGCGACATGGGCCTTGCCGATGAACGGCACGAGATGGTGCTCGCACGTGCTTGCGAAGGGGATGTCCTTCACCAGCACCATCTCATCGTGGTCGGCTTCGAACGTGACCTGGAGCACGTCGGCGGGCTCGGAATCGAGGCCGGAGAAGATCTCCTCGAACATTCGGGCCACCCGCGCCGGCGTATTGACCAAGCCGTCACGGTCTGGGTCCTCGCCGACGGCGACCAGGATCTCCCGGACGGCGGCCTCGACCCTGGCCCGGTCGACCGCCACTTACGTCCCGAAGGCGGGGTTACGGCTGGGCTTGTTCGCCGGCTTGCGCGGCCGCCTCGCCGGCTTTTCCTCGGTTGCCGAGGCCGCCGCCAGTCCGGCGGATGCCGCACGCGGTACGCGGGGAGCACGGGCCGGGCCGCTGGCGTCGACCGCACCCTTGCCGGCCCACGGCGCCAGGTGGCCCATGATCTCCGCCAGCTCGGGCGTGTCGAGGGTCTCCTTCTCGACGAGCGACGATGCCAGATGTTCGAGCACCTCACGGTGGGTCTCGAGGATGGCAGCAGCTTCGTCGTGGGCCTCGTCGATGAGTCTGCGTACCTCGGCGTCGATATTCGCAGCGACCTCGTCGCTGTAGTTCGCCTGGTGGCCGTAGTCACGACCGAGGAAGACCTCGCCCTGCTTCTGGCCGAGCTGCTGCGGGCCGAGGAGGTCACTCATGCCGTACTCGGTGACCATCGCCCGGGCGATCTGCGAGCACTTCTCGATGTCGTTCTGAGCACCGGTCGTCGGGTCGGCGAAGATCAGTTCCTCGGCGGTGCGGCCGCCCAACAACATGGCCAGCTGGTCGCGCAGTTCCGAGCGGGTCACGAGGTACTTGTCCTCGGTCGGCAGAGCCAGCGTCCAGCCAAGGGCACGACCGCGGGCCACGATCGAAACCTTGTGGATGGGGTCGGCGTTGGGCAGCACGTGGCCGACGAGGGCGTGGCCGCCCTCGTGGTAGGCGATGACCTTCTTCTCCTTGTCGGACATGACCCGGGTCTTGCGCTCGGGCCCGCCGATGACGCGGTCGATCGCATCCTCCATGTGATGCATGGTGATGGTGTCGTTGCTCTTGCGAGCGGCCAGGAGCGCCGCCTCGTTGAGCATGTTGGCGAGATCGGCGCCCGTGAAGCCGGGGGTGCGGCGGGCCAGGACGTCGAGCTTCACGTCGTCGGCCAGCGGCTTGTTCTTGGCGTGGACCTCGAGAATCTTCTTCCGGCCCTCGAGATCGGGCCGGTCGACCACGATCTGGCGGTCGAAGCGGCCCGGGCGCAGAAGTGCAGGATCGAGGATGTCGGGTCGGTTGGTGGCGGCGATGAGGATCACGCCGGTCTTGACGTCGAAGCCGTCCATCTCGACGAGGAGCTGGTTCAGCGTCTGTTCCCGCTCGTCGTGCCCACCGCCCATGCCGGCCCCGCGATGGCGGCCGACGGCATCGATCTCGTCCATGAAGATGATGGCGGGAGCGCTGGCCTTGGCCTGCTCGAAGAGATCGCGCACACGGCTGGCACCGACGCCGACGAACATCTCGACGAAGTCAGAACCGGAGATGGAGAAGAAGGGAACGCCGGCCTCGCCAGCGACGGCGCGGGCCAGCAGGGTCTTGCCGGTGCCGGGAGGGCCGTAGAGCAGCACTCCTTTGGGGATCTTGGCCCCCATGGCCTGGAACTTGGCCGGGTTGGCCAGGAACTCCTTGATCTCCTGGAGCTCCTCGACCGCTTC
>JBKJLN010000360.1:0-2999 GCA_046596935.1 Acidimicrobiales bacterium | reverse complement strand
GCGCAGGTCGTGGTTATGCCGACGTTGGGGTGAGTTGAGAGGTTGCGGCGCTCGTGAACGAGGGCGCTGTCGGCCTCGCGCAACTTGCGGATGACCTGCTCGAGCGTATGCCTGGTTCGCTTGATCGTGATCGTCCTCGCTCGCCCATCTTGCAGGGCGCATGGAACTCTCACAAGCACCGTTGCGACGACGAGGTCGCACGTTATGAGCGAACGCGCTCGATCGGAGGTTCGGCTGATGTCGTAGAAGCGTTGTTCCAGGTCCGTGCTCAGATGGCCTGTCCCCACCCCGACGTGCGTTGTCTGGCTCCGGTCGGCAGGGTGCGAAGCTCGGGGGAAAGCCGAAGCGGCCGCTCGTTCCATTCGAGCGGCGGCGGGCGAGGGGAAGATCGGACGGGTGAATTGCGTGAACCTTCGTTGATGCCTCGTGATGTGGATCCCCGTCGGATGGAGTGCTGGAAACGGGGTGCAGGGACGTGGCCGCTGAGATGCGGCAGACGCCGGCCGGGCACGGTTCCCGGCCGGGGTGAGCACCGTCGTCCCCGGGGTACAGAGGGCACCCTCCCCGGTCGCTACTCATGCGTGCGGAACGCGGTAACCCCGTCGAGGTCCGGCCACTGGGCCGGTAAGTCGACCGTGAGGAGGACCCAACTCCTCGGCGGGAATCGGATGACCGAGAAGCGAACGCCGGTGGCCGAAAGGCAGCAGGAAACCGCGACTGGATGTCCGGCCCCTCCGGCCGGTGGCCGCGGATAACTGGCCGGATACCGGCCCTGGTGGCCGGGCCCGAAAGGGCGCTGACGCGGTCAGGTGAGCCTGTGAAGAGAAAGACGACGATGACCCCGGAACCGAAGGACAAGTTAGACATGACGGCCTCGGTCGTGATGAATGGACCGGAAGGCGAGCTGCTCGATTGGAGCCAGATTGACTGGCGGACGGTTGAGCAGAACGTACGGCGGTTGCGTCAGCGGATCTTTGCGGCGAGCAAGGCGGGGGACCTCGCAAGGGTCCGCCGGTTGCAGAAGTTGATGCTGCGGTCATGCGCTAACACGCTCGTGAGCGTGAGGCGGGTGACCGAGCGCAACGCCGGTCGTTTGACGGCGGGCGTCGACGGCGAGGTGGTACTCACCCCCGAAGCCAAGCGAGAGCTGGTCGACAGGGTGCAGCACCCCAGCGAGCCGTTCACCGCCCAGCCCGTCAGACGGGTGTACATCCCGAAGCCGGGCAGCAAGAAGCAGCGACCATTGGGGATTCCCGTGATCGTTGACCGCGTGCATCAAGCGCGCGTAGTCAACGCTCTGGAGCCCGAATGGGAGGCGCGGTTCGAACCGAGGTCCTACGGGTTTCGGCCCGGCCGCGGCTGCCACGACGCGATCCAGGCCATCTATCAAACCGTCAAGGGTCCAAACCCGGGGCGACGGTGGGTGCTGGACGCCGATCTGGCAGGGGCGTTTGACAAGATCGCTCACGATCACATCCTGACGATGCTCGGCACGTTTCCCGCCAGGGAGATGGTCAAGCAGTGGCTCAGGGCTGGCGTGATCGAGAACGGTCGTCTGCTTCGCACCGAGGAGGGAACTCCTCAGGGCGGGGTGGTCAGCCCCGTGCTGCTGAACGTCGCCCTGCACGGGATGGAAACGGCCGCCGGAGTCAGCTACAACGCCCACGGATGGACGCGGCCTGATTCCCCGGTTCTGATCAGATACGCCGACGATATGGTCGCCCTCTGTCACTCCAGGCAGCAGGCCGAACAGATCAAGGCGCGGCTCACGGCATGGCTGACGCCACGAGGTCTGACGTTCAACGAGGACAAGACGCATGTCGTCACCCTCGATGAGGGTTTTGACTTCCTGGGATTCAACGTCCGCCGATACGGTGCCACACCGCTGATCAAACCGAGCAGCGCGGCCATCAGACGTATCCGGGAACGGCTGCGCGCTGAGATGAGATCCCTTCGCGGGGTCAACGTCTCGGCCGTCATCAAACGCCTCAACCCGATCATCAGGGGCTGGGCGGCCTACTACCGGACGCAGGTCTCCAGCGATACGTTCAACGCGCTGGACAACTACCTGTGGAAGCTCACCTACAAGTGGGCCAGACTCAGCCACCCGAACAAATCGAGGCGCTGGGTCATCTCCCGGTACTTCGACCGGTTCGATCAGTCCAGGCAGGACCAATGGGTGTTCGGCAACCGCCACCGCGGTTCCTACCTCCACAAGTTCGCCTGGACGACCATCGTCCGACACCAGGTGGTCACGGGCGGAGCGTCTCTCGACGACCCGTCCCTGACCGAATACTGGACCCGACGACGACGCAAAGCGACGCTGCCGATCAACAACACCACCCTCAGGCTCCACCGAGCCCAGGATGGTCGCTGCCCGATCTGCACCGGAACGCTCAACGCCGTCGAGGACCAGCCGCAGTTCCCGCAGCAATGGGAACACTGGCTGGCAACCACCCGCACCGCGATCGTCCGGATCGCACCGCAGGTCGGCACGTCACACGAGGCTGAACTACGTCTCATACACGCCAACTGCCGCCACGGCAACGGCCCGGCACACCTGCCCGCCTACACGCCCTCAGGGCTTGCTTGAGCCGGATGCGCGGAAACGTGCACGTCCGGATCTGAGGGGGGCCGGGCGCAGCGATGCGCCCGGCCTACCCGGCGACCGAACCGCCGGGGTCACGCCAGCGGACCCTCGCGCTCGAACTCGTCTGCGTGGCGTCGGGCATCCTGATCACCTTCAACTACGACCTCCATCTCGAGTTAGCCGCGGCCGCTCAGGGTGTTCCGTTCGTGTCGTTGGGTCCGCCAGAACTTGGGCAGCTCCACGAGATGCTTGTTCTGGGACGGCGACCCGACTCGCTCGTGATCGCCCATCCCCACGGCCGGGTGGACGACTCGGCCTCGCTGGTCCTGGACTCCGAGGGCTATCGCGCGCTAAGTCGCGATCCGAGCATGGAGGACGTGGTGTACGAGCTCGCCCACCACTGGACCAT
>JBKJLN010000345.1:0-4167 GCA_046596935.1 Acidimicrobiales bacterium | reverse complement strand
TGGCATTTGTGCTGGGGATCTCGCAGTAGATCGTGACACGCCAAGGCGCACTCTGAGACGAAAACCTCAACGAATCCCGGGATCTTTTGGGTCGACTGTCAGCCGGCGCCAACCTCGATAGTGCCGGCGGCGGCAGAGGGACGGCGGATCCACCGCCAATTTCAGAGAACGCGTTTCTGTCGCACCCGTGCGTCATGGTCGAACGCATGTGCGACATGTGTGAAGGAACGACCATGACCGAACACCTGCTGAAGGTGCATCTGCGCATCGCCGAACAGGGGTGGTACTCGATGCTTGTCGAGGAGGAAGTGGGCTCGCCCGGCTGGGGCTATACCGTCGGCCTCGCTGATGGCTCGTCGCACCCTGAGCTCCTCGTGATCGGCAGCGGGCTCGAATCGACGGCTCTCCTTTTAAAGACGTTTGCCACCGCCGTCATCGACGAAGGCGAGCGATACCAAGTCGGTGACGTCATCATCTTTGACGACCAGCGGTCGGTGCGGTTCGGTGAGGTGCACGAAGCCCACCTCGACTCCGGTCTCGTGAACGGGTGGGAGCGTTATTACAACTCCCTCCGACAACCCCCGCCCCGCCTCGAGGTTCTCCAGATGACGCTCAGCGATGGCTGGTTCTGTCATTGCCACGGCGGCACGCAAATCGATCTGTCAAACCCGTCCCCGTTGCCTCGTCCAACGGCCAACCGAGCCGAGCGCCGGCGGCGGCAGAGGGGACGCCGTGAATGAGTGCGCCTCGGCCGCCCGCCGCCATCTCCCACGTTCTGTGTGCGTTTCGGGGTCGCCCAGGCCCCCAAGTGCACACAAAACGCCGAAGCGCAGAGCTACGACCAGAGGGTCTCGCCGAGTTGGAGGAGGCCGGCGAGGTCGTGGATGTCGGTGTCGAAGTAGGGAACGGTGGCGACGACCTCGGGCACGACGGCGAGCTCGGCCCGCTCTTCGGCTTCGCGTTGGGCGACGATGTGGAAGCGCTGGAAGCTCTCGGCCACCTCGACCAGCACTCGGGCCACGTGGTCTCCGCCGGCCAGCGAGCCCAGCTCCCCCGCCACCACCACCGACCGCTTCTCCAACTCATCCGCGGCCGAGCAGGCGACGGGATCGAGCAGGTACGAGGGCAGCACCTTGTTCAGCACGAGGGCCCCGAGATGAAACTCCATCTTCGACAGCGAGCGGATGAAGAACTCGGCCTCGTGGGCTGGCGCCGACTCGAGCGTCGACACGACCACGAAGGTCGTGCGGCGATCGTGCAGCAGGCGCTCGACGGCGCGGGCCCGCTCGACGAACCCGTCGTACATGGTTTGGAAGAGGATGAAGAACTCGCTGATGTCCTCGAGGAACTGTGATCCGAGAATGCGGTCGGCCACCGTGTAGAAGGGCTTGGTGGCGAAGTTGACGAGGCGGGATCGGGCCGGCGCCGTGAGCAACCGGAGGAAGCGCGACGAGAAGAAGTCGGCCATCCGCTCGGGGGCCTCGAGGAAATCGATGGCATTGCGGGTCGGTGGCGTGTCGACGACGATGAGGTCGTAGTTGCCCTCCGACTGGAGTTCGTACAGCCGCTCCATGGCGATGTAGTCGTGACTCTGGACGAAGCGCCCGGAGATGTTCTGGTACAGCGGGTTGGCCAGGATCTTGGCCACGGTGGTGGCGTCGGGTGCGTGGCGACGGATGAGGTTGTCCCATGACTGCTTGGTATCGAGCATGGCGGCCCACAGCTCGCCCCGAGGCGTCACGCCGGCGGAGGTGAACGCGTCAAGAGGCACCTGCTTCTCGACGTTGCCGATGCCCTCGAGGCCAAGGGCGTTGGCCAAACGCTTGGCCGGGTCGACGGTGAGCACCAACACCTTTCCGCCTTGGTGCACGGCCACCATGGCGGCGACTGCCGCCGCGGTGGTTGTCTTGCCGACGCCGCCCGATCCGCAGAACACGGCGACGTCCTTGGCCGCCACCAACTGCTCCATCGAGCCCGGCATGGACACGCCGCTGCCGCCGCGAGATGACGGGCTGGCCATCAGTACCCCAACTCTTCGCCGAGGGCGGCCGCCACCAGACGGGTCGACCGCAACCCGTGGGCCTTCGTGAACAGCTCGGGGATGTAGAGCAGCGGCAGCGACGGCGGTAGCGACGACCGCAGGTGGTCGAGGTGGCCGGCGCGGGTGCGTCGCAACGTGACGGCCAAGCGGGCCGCATCCAACACCTGCTCGGCTCCGGCGCCGACGGCCGCCACGAGCGCGGCCCGTCCGTCGTCGGATTCGAGTCGCTCAAAGACTTCTTCCTCGCCACGAGCGAAGAGCTCGGGCAGCACCCGGTTCACGATGACGGCGGCCAGCGACACGTTGGTTTCGGCCTCGAGCCGCCCGGCCAGCTCGATGGTCTCGTTGACCGGCATCTCCTCCGGCGTGGCCACGAGGCAGACGCCGGTGCGGCCGGGGTCGGCGAGGATGTCGATCATCCACCCGGTCTGTTTGCGCAACAGCCCGACGCTGACGAGTTCGTTGATGGCATGGGGCGCCGCCAGCTGTCCGATCACGTGGCCGGAGGCGGCCGAGTCGACCACCACGAGGTCGTAGTTCCGCTGGTCGACCTCCCAGAGGAATTTGCCGACGGTCAGCACCTCGCGCACGCCGGGTGCAGCCGTCGCCACGAAGTCGAAGATGCGGGCGAGGGGCCCGATCTTCGTCATCAGCGGGAGCTTGAGCTGGAGGCTCAGATACTCCTTGAGCGACTCCTCCGTGTCCATCGACATGGCGAAGAGGTTGGGTTGCACCTCCCGGGGCTTCCACGCCGTGGGCTCGACGGAGAAGAAATCGGCCAGGTTGCCCTTGGCATCGACCTCCCCCACCAGCGTCCGCTTGCCCCGGTTCGCCGCCAGCAGCGCCAACGACGCCGCAACGGTCGTCTTGCCGACCCCGCCCTTCCCGGTGACGAAGAGCAGCCGCCGATCGAGGAGGTCGTTCAAGAGGTCAGCTGTTGACGCCGAAGCCGACCCGGCGCTCTTCGGCCTGGGCGATCTCGACGTAGGCGATCTTCGCCGCAGGGACGCCGACGGTGCGGCCGCGGCGGTCGGTCAGCCACAGGACACCCTCGCCTTTGGCCAACGCCTCCTCGACGTCCTTCACGACCGCCTCACGGGTGCCGTCTGCGATCTCGATCTCGATCTCTCTCGGAACCTGGGTGACGCCGATCCGGACTTCCACTTAACTTTCCTCCCGATTCCCCTCGACCCGCACGGTTGGGTCGAGTGGCAGACCGGCCATCGTAGGCGGCACCTCATCGGTATCCGGATTGGGTGGCGGCGCGGTCGCAACTGCAGCCGTGCGCCAGTGGCCCCAGCCGGGCGTCCTCCGGACGAAGGCCAGCCAGAAGGCGCACACCGCCACGGTGGCGATGGCGGTCCACTGGCTGCCCGTGAGCCCGGTGCCGTGGGTCTCGTCGATACGGAAGAAGTCTTCGATCACCCGTGCCACGCCGTACAGGGCGCCGAATACGAGGATGAGAAATCCGTCGTAACGAGGAGCCGATCGCCGAAGGCGCAGCAACAACAGCAGGAGGAGGGTGACGAAGAAGAGGTCGTACAAGTGGGGTTGGTGGACGACGTCGCCGATGCACGGCGAGGCCGTGTCGACGCCGGCCTGGCAGCGGTAGCCGAGGAAGAACGTGGTCGGCTTCCCGAGGTGATCGCCGACGACCAAGTCGCCGATGCGCCCGATGAGAATGCCGAGAGCGATCCCTGGAGCGGCGGCATCGAGCGTCTTCCAGGCGTCGAGGCGGAGCTTGCGGGCGACGGGGAAGGCGAAGAGCATGGCCCCGAAGATGCCGCCGAGGAGGGAGATGCCTCCCTCCCAGACCTTGAGGGCGTCCAGCGGGCTGCCAGCGCCGGCGCCGAAGTAATCGCCGAGGTGGTTGAGGACGTAGGCGAACCTGGCCCCCACCAGCGACCCGATGGCCGCTCGGATGAGCAACGTATAAACGTCGTCCTCGCGGATGCCCTTCTTCTCCGCCTCCGGCAGCATGAGGCGGGCGCCGAGGAGGAAGCCCACGGCGATACCGATGCCATGGGGCGAGATACGCAGCGGACCGAGGTGAATCTTGACGATCGGGTCGTAGGTGAACGACGCCAGAAGGGCGAGCACCCCCACGTTCTAGTGGTTGTCGCAGG
>JBKJLN010000141.1:0-6703 GCA_046596935.1 Acidimicrobiales bacterium | reverse complement strand
ATGCCGATCACCATCCGATTCTCGAAGCCGCTCGACTTCAGTCGCCACCACGACCTCGAATCCGATCCTCTCGTGCTCCGGACGATCACTGACGAGATCATGTTCGAGCTGCGGGAGTTGAGCGGGCAGGAGTACGTCAACGCCTACGCCAAGCGCAAGGGCACCGAGAGTGGCTCTGAAGCCAGCCCCACCAAGGTTGCGAGCGTGGTCGACGTCGCACCGGACGCCGTGCCCGCACTCGTCAGCTGAAGCGGATCTCGGTTCACTCCACGACTCATCGAGAGGTCGTCGAGCCGTAACCGGCAGTTCACGGTCCCGGCGTACGGTTCCCGCCATGAAGATGGCGACCTATGTGGTGCGGGTCTGGGTTCCTGATCGCCCCGGTGCCCTCGGCGCCGTGGCCAGTCGCATAGGCGCCGTTCGTGGCGACCTGATCGGCATCGACATCCTCGAACGCGGGGCCGGTCTTGCCATCGACGAACTCGTGGTCTCACTCCCCGATGCATCGGTTGTTCCCTTGCTGTTGAAAGAGATCGGCGAGGTCGACGGCGTGGCCGTCGAAGACATCCAGGAGGTTCCCGGCCAGGGGCCGCCCGACGCTCGACTGGCGGCCCTCGAAACGGCAGCCGTGCTGGTGCGGGAGGACACCGCCGAGGGCGTCTTGCGGGTGCTGGTGCTGCACGCCGCCGCCGACTTCCAAGCGGCCTGGGTGGCCGTGACCGACGCCGAGGGTCTCCTCCTGCGCGCCGGGATCGGGGCGACGCCACCGGTGCCGTGGATACGGGCGTTCGTGGCCGGGACGAGGTCCGCCGTCGAGGGGTCGGAAGCCGATCGGGCCAACGAGGGCCCCGAGGACATTGCCTGGACACCGTTGAGCGGCTCCGGTCTCGACCTCGTACTCGGTCGGCCGGGCCGCCCGATACGCACCCGGGAGCGACGGCAGTTGGCCGCCCTCGGCTCGATCGCCGACGCCCGCTGGTGCGAACTCCATAGCCGGACGAGCACGCACGTTCAGCCGAGCGCGGTGTAGCTCAGCGAGCGTCGACGGTGCGCAACGTCGCGCCCTGCCACCACGTCACCCGCTGGGGAGCAACCTGCAGTTCGACGTCTCCTCCCCGAACCTGCGCCGATCCGGCCCCTCGCACCACCAACCCTGCTTTTCCGGCCAAAGTGGTGCCTTCGGTGGCGTCGAAGAGGATCGACGCCGCCGTGTCGGAGGCAGAGCCCAGCTGTTCGAACACGGCTGCTTGAACACGAACGACTCGCCGTTCAGGGTCCCACGTACCGGGCACGCCGACCGGGCCGTTGGCGTTGGTCCAGCCGGCGATGACGGAGCATGGATCGTCGACCAGGCGGCGGAGTTCGCCGGGCACGTGGTCGAGCTCCAACTCGGGCGTGTCTTCGCGCGGAGTTCCGGAGCCTGCGGATGGCGCGGCCCCGGCAACAGGCCAGCTGCCGTTGGTGCCGACCACATGGCCCGCGTCGTCGATCGTGACGGAGCTCGTCGGCCGTACGGCTGCCAGCGTTCTCGGAGCCAGCGCCGCCGGACCGGCGAGACCGATGAGGTGGGAGAGATTGCCGGCCACGTAACTGCCCATGGCTCGCGGGCTGAGCAGCGTCTCGGGCAGTGATGCCACCAGGCTGCTCGGACGCAGCGGATCGACGAGGCGGGCCGTTCCCTGCATCACGGCGACGCCAGTAGGCGAGCGGACCGTCACCCCCACCATGGGGTTGCGCCCCATCGCGCGGATCTTGGCCGAAGCACTCGGCATGACCATCCAAAGACGATCGTCCCTGACGGCGAACAGCACCGGAGTGAGCAACGGTCCCGACGAGAGACCGACGACGAGCGAGGCGAGGTCTGATCCTGCGAGGAGGGCTGCGAAGGCGGGATCGTCGAGCACCTTCCTGCTTTACCACGACTTAGTCGGTTTTAAGCGCCCAGTCTCGAGAGCGCTCGACGGCACGCTGCCAGCCGGCGTAGCGGGCGTTGGCCCCCGTCGCCGATGCCTTCGGCTCGAACTGCACGTCGAGGGCCCAGTTGGCGGCGAGATCGTCGAGCGACCCCCACATCCCTTCCGCCAGCCCGGCGAGCGATGCGGCCCCCAGGACGGTCGTCTCCTGGATTGTCGGCCGGGCTACAGGCACCTGGAGTTGGTCGGCCTGGAGTTGGAGCAGCAGGTCCATCACGGATGCGCCGCCGTCGGCACGGAGGAGTTTGACCTCGTGCCCCGACGCCGCCGTCATCGCATCGACAACGTCTCGCGTTTGATAGGTCATCGCCTCCACCACGGCCCGAGCGAGGTGAGCCCGCCCCACGCCGCGGGTGAGTCCGAGCAGCGTCCCGCGGGCGTATGGATCCCACGTGGGGCTGCCGAGCCCGGCGAACGCCGGCACCAGGTACACGCCTTCGGTGTCGTCGATCGACGCCGCCAACGGCCCGATCTCCGAGGCGTCAGCGATGATGCCGAGCCCGTCGCGCAGCCACTGGATGGCGGCACCGGTCACGAAGATCGAGCCTTCGAGGGCGAAGGTGGTGGAGCCGTCGGCCAACCCCCACGCAATGGTCGTGAGCAGGCCCTCGACGGGGTCGGGGCAGGTCGACCCGACGTTCATGAGGACGAAGCTGCCGGTGCCGTAGGTGTTCTTGGTCATGCCCGGTTCGAAGCACGCCTGCCCGAAGAGAGCCGCCTGTTGATCGCCGGCGATGCCACTCACGGGGATGCCGGCGGGGACACCCGAGCCCTCCGCCGTGACGCCGAAACGACCGCTCGACGGCCGCACCTCCGGGAGGCACGACGCCGGGACCCCGAACAGCTCGCACAGCTCCTCCGACCAGCGACCGCCCCGGATGTCGTAGAGCATCGTTCGGCTGGCGTTCGACGGATCGGTCGCGTGGACGACGCCGCCGGTGAGGTTCCAGAGCACCCAGCTGTCGACGGTGCCGAAGGCCAGGTCGGTCGTCGCCTCGACGCCGCCGCCGCCGGGGGAGAGCAGCCACTCGAGCTTCGTCGCCGAGAAGTACGGATCGAGGACGAGCCCGGTCGTCGACCGCACCAGGTCGAGGTGGCCCTCGTTCCGGAGCGCATCGCACCGCTCGGCGGTGCGGCGGTCCTGCCACACGATGGCTCGGTGGAGGGGACGGCCCGTGCGGCGGTCCCAGACCACGACGGTCTCGCGCTGGTCGGTGATGCCGAGAGCGGCGATGGTCCGTCCATCGGCGCCGAGGCGCTCGGAGAGCTCGCCGAGGGTTGCGCGCACGGCCTCCCAGATGTCGTCGGCGTCGTGCTCGACCCATCCGGGCTGCGGAAAATGCTGCGGGAACTCCCGATACGACCAGCCGACCGGTCGTCCGTCCTCGCCGACGGCGAAGGCCCGCACACCCGTCGTTCCTGCGTCGATGGCCACCACCACGCCCATGCCAGCGGACCGTAGCGGTTCCACGCCTCACCCTCCTCCGATCTGCGCGCACTCGGGGGCCCTGAAGGCCCCCGATCGCACACAAATGCGGGGAGTACCGTCGGCCCATGGTTTGTGATCGAAATCACTTTCGCGATTGGCCTGTGACCAGCACTTTCGCGGGGTGTCCATCGTTGACAGGGACGTAATTACAAGCTCTAATAACCACTGCATCTCGTGTCCGGTGCGCACGCCGACCACAACATGTTGTGGTTTACACCAACGGCGGGCCCATTCTGGAGCGAACGACCTCGAGGAGAACGCACTATGGCCATTGCACCGGAACGGATGGGGATCGGCATCCGCCGCCACTTCACCACCGAGGGGGTCCACCCCTACGACACGGTGTCTTGGGAGCGGCGGGACGCCCGCATCACCAACTACCGCGACGGTGCCGTGGCCTTCGAGCAGCTTGGCGTGGAGGTGCCCTCGACCTGGTCGGTGAACGCCACCAACATCCTCGCCCAGAAGTACTTCCGGGGCCCCCTCAACGCACCGGAGCGGGAGTCGAGCCTCAAGCAGGTCGCCGACCGGGTGGCCGACACGATCACCGAGTGGGGCGTGAAGGACGGGTACTTCGTCGACGAGGAAGAGTCCGAGGCCTTCCGGGCTGAGCTCAAGTACCTGATCGTCCACCAGCGGGCGGCGTTCAACTCGCCGGTGTGGTTCAACATCGGCGTCAAGGGCGTGCCCCAGCAGGCCAGCGCTTGCTTCATCCTCGCCGTCGACGACGACATGAACGCCATCCTCAACTGGTACGTCGAGGAGGGCACGATCTTCCGTGGCGGCTCCGGCGCCGGTATCAACCTCTCGAAGATCCGCTCGTCGAGCGAGCTCGTGCACGGCGGTGGCACGGCTTCGGGCCCGGTGAGTTTCATGCGCGGCGCCGATGCCAGCGCCGGCACCATCAAGTCGGGTGGCAAGACCCGGCGCGCCGCCAAGATGGTCATCCTCAACGCCGATCATCCCGACATCGAGGACTTCATCTGGTGCAAGGCCATCGAGGAGCGCAAGGCCCGCGCCCTCCAGGAGGCCGGCTTCGACATGGATCTCGACGGCAAGGACAGCCACTCGATCCAGTACCAGAACGCCAACAACTCGGTGCGGGTCACCGACGAGTTCATGCAGGCGGTGCTCGATGACACCGACTGGGAGCTCAAGGCCGTCACCACGGGCGAGGTCGTTCGCACGCTCAAGGCCCGCGAGCTCTTCCGTCAGATGATGAAGGCGTCGTGGGAGTGCGCAGACCCGGGCATGCAATTCGACACGACCATCAACAAGTGGCACACGGCCCACACGACGGGTCGCATCAACGGATCGAACCCGTGCAGTGAATACATGCACCTCGACAATTCCGCCTGCAACCTGTCGAGCCTGAACCTGCTGACCTTCCTCGACGACGATGCCGTCGACGGCGCCGGCGCCACCTTCGACGTGGCCGGCTTCACCGCCGCCACCGAGGTCATGTTCACCGCCCAGGAGATCCTCGTGGGCAACAGCGACTACCCGACCGAGAAGATCGGCGAGACCGCTCGCCGCTTCCGTCAGCTGGGCATCGGCTACGCCAACCTCGGCGCTCTTTTGATGGCCCAGGGCATGGCCTACGACAGCGACGACGGACGGGCGTGGGCGGCAGCCATCACCGCACTGCTCACGGGCACGTCCTATGCGGCGTCGGCCCGCACCGCCGCCCGCATGGGGCCGTTCGCCGGCTACTCCGACAACAAGGAGCACATGCTCCGCGTGCTGCGGATGCACCGCGACGAGGTGGCCAACATCGACGAGGAGCGGGTGCAGACGTCGCTCCTCGATGCGGCCCAGGAAGCCTGGGACGACGCCGTCGAGACGGGCGAGCGCTACGGCGTGCGCAACTCCCAGGCATCGGTCCTCGCGCCGACCGGCACCATCGGCCTGCTCATGGACTGTGACACCACCGGCATCGAGCCCGACCTCGGCCTGGTGAAGATGAAGAAGCTCGTCGGCGGCGGCACGATGTCGATTGTCAACCAGACGATCCCCCGTGCGCTGCGCAAGCTCGGCTACTCCGAGGTGCAGGTGGCGTCGATCATCGCCTACATCGACACCAACAAGTCCCTGCTCGGCTCCCCCGACCTGGCCCCCGAGCACCTGTCGATCTTCGCCTGCTCGATGGGCGACAACACCATCCATTACATGGGCCACGTGCGGATGATGGCGGCGGTGCAGCCCTTCATTTCCGGCGCCATCTCCAAGACGGTCAACTGCCCGCAAGAGGCGACCGTCGAAGACCTCGAGCAGCTTCACATCGAGGCCTGGAAGCTGGGCCTCAAGGCTGTCGCCATCTATCGCGACAACTGCAAGGTCGCCCAGCCCCTGTCGACGGTGAAGAAGGACGCGCCGGCCTCAGCAGCAGAAGCGCACGACGCCGAGTTGGCGGAGAAGGTGGCCAAGCTCGAGCAGGCGTTGGCATCGCAGACGACGGTGGTGGTGAAGCAGCCCATCCGTGAGCGGCTGCCCCGCAAGCGCCGCTCGTCGACGTTCTCCTTCCGGGTGGCCGACTGTGAGGGCTACGTCAACGTCGGTGAGTACGACGACGGCCGCCCCGGCGAGCTCTTCCTCAAGGTCTCCAAGCAGGGCTCGACCCTCGCCGGCGTCATGGACGCCTTCGCCATTTCGGTCTCGCTCGGCCTCCAGCACGGGGTGCCCCTCAAGACCTACGTGTCGAAGTACACCAACATGCGCTTCGAGCCTGCGGGCATGACCGATGATCCCGAGTTGCGCATCGCCCAGTCACTCGTCGACTACATCTTCCGCCGGATGGCCGTGGATTACCTGCCCCAGGCCGAGCGTCTCGAACTTGGCATCCAGACGACGGGCGAGCGCATTCAGCCGACGCTCCCCGGGGTCGACGAGGCCATGCAGCGCGACGCCGGCGTGGTGGGGGCGCCCGATGCTCCGTCGGTGGTCGACGTGCGCAGCAGCGACCAACCCGCCGGGGTGTTCCACTCCGATGCGCCCTTCTGCGGGCAATGCGGCGTGCAGATGCAGCGTGCCGGTTCGTGCCACGCCTGCCCCAGCTGCGGCACCACGAGCGGCTGCTCATAAGTGTGGAATGTCACGGTGACACGGCCCAGAAATGGCAGCCAGTGACACGGTTTTGTCCACGGTGTCATCCGTTGTCACCCAGCGACAGTTCGGACACGAACAGGATTTGCTAACACCTTCGGCCCGGGCACCTGCCCGGGCCGAAGCGTCACCGCCCCGA
>JBKJLN010000471.1:0-5106 GCA_046596935.1 Acidimicrobiales bacterium | reverse complement strand
CACCGATGGCCACCTTCGACCGCCGGCCCACCAACGCCGCGACCAGCTCGACGGGGTCCTCCGACTCGCCCCACCCGCGCACCGAGAACAGTTCGGGGTGCTCGGTGACCCGCGGCGCCTCGAGCCCGGGAACGATCAGCGTCGCGGGGTGCTCGACCGGCACGACCAGCATCGTGAGCCGCTCCAACGGCATGGCCTCGTACCCGGTCAGCCAGGGGAGATCGGCACCGAGCGAGAGGAGTAACGCGTCGACGCCGACCTCCTCCATCCGAGAACGGACACGATCGAGGCGCGACGTCATGCGCGGAGGCTATTGGCTGAGGCCGCCTGCTTGGCGTGGTAGCTCGAGCGGGTCAGTGGAGACGACTGGACGTGGCGGAAACCGATGGCCTCGCCGACGATGCGGAGCGACTCGAACTCCTCGGGCGTCCACCAGCGAGCGATCGGAAGATGGTTGGCCGTCGGGCGCAGGTACTGGCCGATGGTCACGATCTGCACGCCAACGGCATGGAGGTCGTGCAGCGTCGACACGACTTCCGACTCGGTCTCACCCATGCCGAGAATGATCCCGGATTTCACGGTGAGCCCGGCGGCGGCGGCCCGTCCGAGAACGGACAGGCTGCGGGCGTAGGACGCCGAGGGACGCACCGCCCGTTGCAGCCGGGCCACGGTCTCGATGTTGTGGTTCAGGACGTCGGGCCGAGCCGCGAAGATCGTGGACAGGGCGTGGTCGTCGCCCTTGCAGTCGGGGATCAGCACCTCGACCGCGCACGCCGGCGAGCGACGGCGTATGGCCGCAATCGTTTCGGCGAAGGCGGCGGCGCCCCCGTCCGCCATGTCGTCGCGCGCCACGGCCGTGACAACGGCGTGCTCGAGGCCCATCCGGGCCACCGCCTCTGCGACCCGTTCGGGTTCGGCGGCGTCGAGGGCCAGCGGGTGACGGGTGTCGACGAGGCAGAAGCCGCAGGCCCGCGTGCACCGCTCACCATTGATCATGAATGTCGCCGTGCCGTCGCTCCAACAGTCGAAGATGTTCGGACAGCCGGCTTCCTCGCACACCGTCACGAGGTCCAGCGAGCGCATCGTGTTCTTCAGCGCCCTGAACTCCGGTCCCATGTCGGCCTTGACCCGCAACCACTCCGGCTTGCGCTCGGCGATCGGCAACGACGTCGACGCGTCGACGCCGGCCGAAGCCAAGCGACCGAGGAGCCGGACCGGACGCTCGCCTGCTGTGGCCATGCCCGGTCCCTCGCCCCGCGTGAAGGCCGACAGGTCGTCCGGCCGGACGTGGAACGCAACGTCGGCGCGATCGACCACATCGCCTCCCGCCCACTGTTGCGACGCTCGTCGCACGACGGCGTCGACGACGTCGCGCATCGTTGCCGACGCGCCTTCAGCGGCCAGCGAGGTCACACCCCGATCGGGGATGCCGCAGGGGACGATGTGGTCGAACATCGTCAGGTCGGGATCGACGTTCAGAGCGAAGCCGTGCATCGATCGCCCCCGCGAGAGCCGTACGCCGATGGCGCAGATCTTGCGGTCGCCGATCCAGACGCCGGGATACCCGGGGTCACGGCGGGCGCCCGTCAATCCGAGGTCGCCCAAAGCATCGATCACGATCTGCTCGACGTCGTGGACATACCGGGACGTGGCCCCGGGCGAGACGGGTACCGACACGATCGGATACCCGACGAGTTGACCGGGGCCGTGATACGTGACGTCGCCGCCCCGGTCGGTGTCGACGAGCTCGGCCCCGACGGATGCCGGGTCGACGAGCACGTGCTCCCGATTGGCCCGCACACCCAACGTGTAGACGTGCGGGTGCTCGAGGAGCAACAAGTAGTTCTCGTCGGCGCGTGCGAACAACGCCCTTTGCAGCGCGTGCCCGTCCGCATAGCGAACTCGCCCAAGCCACCGAACCCGCAGCGTCATATCAACTGAGCTCGGCGGACCAGTCCCGCGTCTCGAGGATTTCCTTGAGTCGGGCGAGGAACGCCGAGGCGTAGGCACCGTCGTAGGCCCGATGGTCGAAGGAGATGGCGAGATTGCCGACGGGGTGCACGGCGATGCCGTAGCCGCCATCGGGCAGGGGGATGGCGACCGGCCGCGGCTTGACGCCATCGGTCGACAGGATGGCAACCTGCGGGTGATTGATGATTGGCCCCGTGATGAGGGTGCCGTAGCCACCGGCATTGGTGATGGTGAAGGTGCCGCCGGCAATGTCGTCGGCTCCGAGCTTCTTCGACTTCGCCCGCCGGCCGAGGTCGGCGATCTCCTTGGCCAAGGCCCGCAGTCGCTTGGCGTCGGCGTCCTGCACGACCGGAACGATCAGCCCCTGGTAGTCCATGTCCACAGCGATGCCGAGGTTCACGTAGTGGTGGACGATGAGCTCGTCGTTCCCGACGCTGGCGTTCACATGCGGGAACTCCCGGATGGCGTCGACCAGCGCGCGAGCGATGAAGGGGAGGTAGGTGAGGCCGACACCCTCCTCCTCCTTGAAGCGGTCCTTCTCCTTGGTACGCACCTTGTCGACGTTGTCGTAATCGACCTCGATCACGACGAGCGTATGGGCCGACGTGTCGAGTGAGCGCACCATGTGCTCGGCCGTCCGACGGCGGATGTTGGAGAAGGCGACGACCTCGTCGCGCTCCCCCGCACGAGCGGGTTGGGCGGCCGGCACGGCGGGGCGGGCTCCCACTGGAGCGGTGGCGGCGGGTGCTGCCGCGTCGGCCGGCGCGGGAGCTGCGGCGCCTGCGGCCGGAACCGCCGCGGGAGCAGTGGACGCAGGCGTGGCGGTCTTGGCGGCCCCCGAGTCGATGACGGCGAGGACGTCGGCGCGTGTGATCCGGCCGCCGGCGCCCGATCCGGCGATCGTGTCGGCGTCGAGGTCGTGCTCGGCGATCAGCCGCCGGACGACGGGCGACAGCACCTTGCCCGCACCCGAGCCGGCGGCAGCAACGGCCGCACGGTCATCGCCTGACGCAGAGGCCGGGGGCGGCGGAACGGCTGCGGAGACGGCGGGATCGGGCTGGCCCATCTCCTCCACCTCGGACTTGGCGATCTCGGCCGTTGCGCCCGTGCCCTCCGGAGACGCGACGACAACCGGCGCGGGCGCCTCGGGCTGCGGCGCCGCCTCCGCCACCGGCGCCGCCTCGGCGGCAGGTTCGCCGCCGCCACCGGGGGGCGCATCGCCGACCACGGCGAGCACCGCACCGACCTCGGCCGTTTCACCCTCCGGCACCCTGATCTCGGTGAGATACCCGGACACCGGCGATGGCACCTCGGAATCGACCTTGTCGGTCGAGACCTCGTAGATGACTTCGTCCTCGTCGATCTTGTCGCCCACCTGCTTCAACCACTTGGTGATCGTCCCCTCGGTGACGGTCTCCCCCAGCTGCGGCATCGTGATGTCAGCCATTGGTCGTCCTTGCCTCGATGATCACGTGGATCACGTGTGTAGTCCTCTCCCGGTCAGCGCCAGCACCGTCTCGCCGAAGACCTCGGAAAGGGTCGGATGGGGCTGGATGAATGCGGCCACCTCGTCGACGGTGGCCTCCCAGTTCACGGCCAGATAGCCCTGGCCCAACTGTTCGGTAACCCACGGGCCGACCATGTGCACGCCGAGGATCGTCCCCGCCCGCCCGTCGGCCGTCTTCTCGGCGATGACCTTCACGAGGCCGTCGGGCTCGCCGAGGATGAGCGCCCGACCGTTGCCCATGAACGGATCCTTCTTCACGACGACGTCGTAGCCCGCCTCTTTGGCCGCCTCTTCCGAGAGGCCCGCAAACGCAACCTCCGGATGGGAGTAGATGCACCACGGGACCTTCGTGTAGTCGAGCGGCAGCGGGTCCTCGCCGAGGATCGTCTTGATGACGTTCATGCCCTCGGCAAAGCCGACGTGGGCCAACGCCGGGTGCACGCCATCCTCGATCGAGACCAGATCGCCCACCGCAAAGACCCCGTCCTCGGTCGTCCGCATGGCGCCGTCGACCCGCACGTACCCGCGCTCGTCGATCTCGACCGAGGTACCTTCGCCGACCAATCCTTCCGACAACGGTTTGCGCCCCACTGAGACGACCACGACGTCGACGGCGACCGACTCGCCTTCACCGAAGTTGACCGTCGTGCCCGTCTCGCCCGGCGTGTGGCCGGCGACGGCGACGCCGGTGCGAATGTCGATGCCGCGCTTCTTGAACGACTTGACGACCACGTCGGCGACCTCACGATCGCACCCCGGAAGGACCTTCGGCAGCGCCTCGAGAATCGTGACCTTCACGCCGAGGTCGGCCATGGTCGAGGCGAACTCGCAGCCGATGGCGCCGCCGCCGATCACGACCGCGGTGGCCGGGAGCGTGTCGAGCATGAGGAATTCGTCGCTGGTGAGAACGTGCTTCCCGTCGAGTTCGAAGCCAGGGATCGTTCTCGGCACCGAGCCTGCAGCGAGGACGACGTGCTTGCCCTTCAGCACGGTGCCGTCGCTCACCTTCACGGTGCGGCCGGCGGCGAGCGACCCGGTGCCGTAGACGACCGTGATCTTGCGTCTCTTCATGAGACCCTGCAGGCCCTTCCACAGCCCGTCGACCACCTTCTGCTTGCGGGCCTGGCTGACCGAGAAATCGATCACCGGCGCATCGGTAGTGATGCCGAACTCCTTCGCCCCGGCAACGTGGCGGTAGACACTGGCCGTCTCGAGAAACTCCTTGGCCGGGATACACCCTCGGTGCAGGCACGTGCCGCCGACTTTGTCCTTCTCGACAACGGCGATGTTCAGGCCAGCGGCGGCGCCATAGAGGGCGGCCGCGTAGCCCCCGGGACCGCCACCGATCACGACCACATCGAACTCTTCAGCCATAGGTTTTGGAGCCTACGTCGCGTCGGTGGATAGCCCTACCTGGCCACGAGGATCTGGGCGGCGAACGCCACGACGATGACCACGCCACAGATGAAGGCCGCGATCAGCAGCTTGTAGGTCTTCACCGATCGACCCGATGTCAGGCGGTGGCGATAGCCGGCGCGGTAGCCAGCTGCATCCGCTGGAGCTCCTCGAGGGGCGGTGCCTCGGGCGCGGCGAGCGGGAAGTGGCACGCCACGAAGTGACCGGGCTCG
>JBKJLN010000378.1:0-8565 GCA_046596935.1 Acidimicrobiales bacterium | reverse complement strand
GTGGCGAGGGCTTTTACACACGGACCTGGCCCGACCGCCACGAGGGCCTCGAGTTGTGGGGCGTCGACATCGCCAAGCCCGCAGTACGCATGGCGGCCAAGCGCACGGCTGGACAGTTGCGCACGCACTACGCCGTGGCCTCGGTCTACGCCCTTCCCGTGGTCGACCACAGCATCGACCTCGCCATCAGCGTGTTCGCTCCGTTGCCTTCATTGGAGTTCGAACGGGTCCTTCGGCCCGGAGGGCGCCTGGTCACCGTCACCCCCGGCCCCGACCACCTCGACGGTCTCAAGGCCAAGCTGTTCGCCGAGCCCGAGGCCCATCCGGCACGAGGGCCCTTCGACGGCGACGACGCCACGACCGCCCTGCTCGCCCGGGGAACGATCCGCATTCGCTACGACCTCTCCCTCGACAACTCGTCTGCGATCAGCGACCTGCTGAACATGACGCCCTATGCGTGGTACGTCGGCCCGGAGGTGCGAGCGGCAGTGGTGTCCGAATCATCCCTTTCGACGACGATCGATTTCCTCGTCTCCACGTATGAATCGCGCCCATAGGGGTTTCCGGGCGTGTCGCTCGAGCGAGCGGCGGGCACGTATTGACCGTGGTACTCGAATCTCCGGTCGTGATGGTCGTCGACGACAGCGAGACGGCGCGCCGACTGGTTCGGATGGGCCTCGAACTGGAGGGAATTCTGGTCGTCGAGGCCGATTCCCTTCGCCGAGCCCGTCAGTACCTCCACCCCAGGATGGCGGGCATCGTGCTCGACCGGGAGCTCCCCGATGGTGACGGGCTCGATCTCCTGCCCGACGTTGGCGCGACCTGCCCTGAGGCCAGCGTGGTCATTCACTCCACCATCGACGATGGTCGCCAGCCCGCATGGATCCCACGGGTCGAGAAGGGTGATCTCCCCGCCATCCTGGCGGCTCTCGCTCTCGACCCGATCGGACGCCCGCAGGAACAACTCGTCGTCGTCGACCTCGTCCGTACCGAGGCCGACGCCGTGGTGCAGGAGTGGGAAGAGCTCTGTCGGTGGGATCCGCTGCTCCCTCCCGACTCCCGGCCCGTCGATGCCCGCACCATCGTCGTCGCCGTCGGCGAGGCCCTGCAGCGACCACAGCCACTCGGGTGGGGTCCTGACCCGGCGCTCTCGTCGGTGATGGAGCGCTTTGCCGCCGCCACCGGCGCCATCGACGTCGCCATCGGTCAACTCGTGTGCCTGCGCGAGGCCTTCCGGCGGCACCTGGCCGGGCACCTCCCTCCCGTCGAGGAGGCCGAGACGCGCGCCCGCCTCGACATGATCATGGATCGCGCCACCTGGTCGGCGGCACGCGTGGCGGCGGCTCGACAAGAGCGTCAGTTCAGCCTCGACCCGGCCACCGGCCTTGGGAACCGCACCGCCTTCGAGCACGACTTCGAACGAGAACTCCGTCGCGCCGCCCGCTACAAGCGCGGCCTCACCATCGTGCTGGTGGGGCCTCGGCTGCTCGACCAGGCCCATCCCGAAGCCGGTGACGAAGCCCAGATCGTGGCCTTGGCGTCCGTCCTGGTCAGCAACATTCGTGCGCAGGACACCGCCTATCGAGTCGCCGGCGCCACCTTCGCGGTCCTCCTCCCGGAGACCGGGTCGGATGGGCGAGACCCCGCAGTCGACCGGCTGGGTCGGTCCCTCGGAACCGACGTGACTCTCGGTGCCGCCACCTTCGACGACGACGGACACGACGCCGCCACCCTCCATTTGGCGGCCGAACGAGCCCGTGAAAAGTTCCGCGACCGGGACCCGTCCCCCCACTGACGCCTGGATCGGCCTTAAATGGGGTCAACCAACGGTGTGTGGGCGCTCCGCTCGACCACGCCATGAGGAGGATTCGATCGATGGCTGAATATGAGGGCTACTGCGTCAAGTGCCGTGAGAAGCGCAAGTTCGACGGCGAGGTGAAGGAAATGGCGAACGGCCGCAAGGCCGCCCAGGGCCTGTGCCCCACCTGCGGCACCAAGATGAACCGCATGCTCGGCAAGGACGCGACATAACTGGTTCGCTTCGCAAAAGCGTGCTGCCTTACTGGTCGGGGGGATTCGCCATGCGGCGGACGACCCCGGCCAGGGCCGCAATCGCGCGGTCGTTGAGTTCGCTGGTGTCGCCGAGTTCGCGACGGCGTAACGCATAGGCGAGGGCCATGGCCGCCGCCTCCCGCTCGCCGTCGGCCAGCGTGACGATCTGCACCTCGATCAGTCGGTCGTCGGCCTCCCGCCGGCACAGGGCCACGGTGAGCTTGTCGATCGTGTGCGACAACTCGGCCAGGTGCACCAGATCCCGCATCGGACGAGGAGCGTAGGTCGCTAACCTCGCACCCCCGTGCCCCCCGACCCTGCTGTCACGTTTCCCGGTGCCCGTCGGCCCGATCGCCATCGCACCGTCGATGCGTCCGGCCTCGCCATCGCCGTGCACGAGTGGGGCGACGAGTCGGCGCGCCCATTGTTGTTGGCGCACGGCGGGTTCGATTTCGCCGGCACCTACGATGTCTTCGCCCCGCTCCTCGCCGACGCCGGATGGCGGGTCGTCGCTTGGGACCACCGGGGCCACGGCGACTCCGAGCACGCCCACCTCTATTCCTGGGATGCCGACGTGCGCGACGCCGTCGCCGTGCTCGACTCCGTCACTTCGACACCCCTTCCGATCATCGGCCACTCCAAGGGAGGCGCGCTGATGCTCCAGCTCATCGAGGCGCTGCCCCACCGAGTGAGCCACCTCGTCAACATCGACGGGATGCCGTCGCCCCGGCCCCATCCCGACGTCGCCAGCCACGAGCGCACGAAGCTCATGGCTTCGGAGATCGCCGGCTGGCTCGACTACCGCCGCAGCACGGTCGAGCTCACCCGCAAGCCGGGCACCATCGACGAACTGGCAGCACGCCGCGGTCGGATGAACCCGCGCCTGTCGAAGGAATGGCTCCGCTACCTCGTGACCATCGGTGCCCGCAAAGACGCGGACGGCTGGCGTTGGAAGATCGACCCGGCGTTGCGGATGGGCGGCTTCGGGCCGTGGCGCAACTCGTGGTCGCTCGAGCGCCTCGCCGGCATGGACATCCCCATGCTCGGCCTTCTCGGCCTCATCCCCGAGCAGATGGGCTGGGGAACCAACCCCGACGAGCTCCGCCCCTACATGCCGCCCCAAGGCCGGCTGCTCGATTTTCCCGACGCCGGGCACTTCGTGCATGTCGAAAAGCCCCGTGAGGTCGCCGACCTCGTGCTCGACTTCTTGGCCGCCGGATGACTGACTCCGCACGCGCGACCTCCGATGCGCCCACGGTGACGATGCTGCGCCACGCCCGCGCCGAGCTGGCCCTGCACACCCTGCGGCCGGCGGCGCACGGTTCGGCGTGTCGCCCGCTGTTGCATCTCCACGGTCTGGGCGAACAGGCACCGACGGTTGCGCCTGCGCCATACGACGCCTGGCCGGGGGCCGTCGTCGCCCTCGACTTCACCGGCCACGGTCGCTCGACCGTTCCCTCGGGTGGCGGCTACACGTGCGAGATGTTGATGGCCGACGTCGACATCGCATTGGCCGAGCTCGGCCAGGTCACCATCGTCGGTCGGGGAATCGGGGCCTACATCGCAGTCCTCATCGCCGGTGGCCGGCCGGGCGACGTGCGCGGCGCCATCCTCCGTGACGGTCCTGGGCTCATCGGAGGTGGCATCACGCCGACGTCGCCGTATGTCTCCTACGTCGATCCCGCCAGCCCCCAACCGCCCGATCCGTGGGCCTTCGCCGAGTTGACGCGCGATCCCCGTCCGCCCGACTACGCCACCTCCTTCGTGCGCCAAGCCACTCACTTCTCCGATCTGGCCGAGCCGATCGTCGTTTGCGCCGTCGGTCGCCCGCCGTGGCTCGAGGCCGTCGTGTCCGAACCCGGTGTCCGGGTGGCTTCACTCGACATCGCCCTCGCCCTCTACGCCGCCACCTGAGGTCGCGCCCGGCCGTTAGGGTCCGGGCCATGTCTCCCCTTCAGATCGGGCTCGGCGTCGGTGGACGCACGATGGCCGACGCCGTCAAGGCCGCCGTCGACGCCGAGGCCGATGGCTTTGCCTCGGTGTGGTTCAGCAACATCTTCGGTCTCGATGCCATGACCGTGTGCGCGGTGGCCGGCGCCGCCACCTCACGCATCGGCCTCGGCACGTTCATCGTGCCCACCTTCCCACGGCATCCCTTCGCCATGGCCCAGCAGGCCTCGTCGACCAACGACGCCGCCGGCGGTCGCTTCACCCTCGGCATCGGGCTCTCCCACCAGGTCGTGATCGAGTCGATGCTCGGGCTGTCGTTCGACAAGCCCGCACGCCACATGGAGGAGTACCTGGCCGTCGTCATGCCGCTCCTCACCGAGGGCAAGGTCAGCCACCGAGGCGAGGTCTACCGGGTCGCTGCCAACCTCGAGGCCAACGGTTCACCGTCGCCGACTTCGGTGATGGTGGCCGCTCTCGGCCCGAAGATGCTCGAACTCACCGGAGCCCTGGCCGACGGCACCGGCACCTGGACGACCGGGGTCAAGACCCTGGGCGACCACATCGTGCCGACCATCACGGCGGCGGCGAAGAAGGCCGGCCGGCCTGCGCCCCGGATCGTCGCCGGTCTCCCGGTCTGCGTGACAGGTGACCCCGATGCCGCTCGCGAGCTGGCGGCCAAGCAGTTCGCGGTTTACGGCACCCTGCCGTCATACCGAGCCATGCTCGACCGCGAGGGCGCCGCCAACCCCGGCGACATCGCCCTCGTGGGTGACGAGCAGGCTGTCGCCGACCAGGTGGCGCAACTGGCCGACGCCGGCGTCACCGAGTTCGGCGGCTCCCTCTACGGCTCGCCCGAGGAAGTCGCTCGCGGCCGCACGCTTCTGGCCGAACTGGCCAACGCCTCGAGCTGACCCCCTCGTGGTCAGTGCTGGCGGCGTCGACGAATTCGTCGGAGCCCGAGCCCGCTGCCGAGGGCGGCGAGACCGGCGGCCACCGGCAGGGCGGCGCCGGTGGCCGGGAGGTTCTTGCCGGAGGCGCGACCTCGCACGGGGGGTGCGGACGCTGGCGCGGGTGCAGCCGACGGGGCCGCACCCTGGGCCGTTCCGGTGCCGGCGACCGCTGCCGACGGCGACGTGAACGGCCACACGCCGTTGGTCAACTTGACGACGTAGAACCCGGAGTTGCCGTCGGAATACCAGATCTCGCCGCGCTCGGGCACGAAACTGGGGCTCGACATGGCATAGGCGCTCCCGCCCGAGTCGCCGGTCGCGTTCTTTATCTTGATGGGACCGTTGAAGTAGGCGATCTCTCTCGGGTTGGCGGGATCGCGGATGTCGAAGACGCGCAGACCCGAGAGGATGAACGAGCAGGCCACGATCCCGGGATCGACTCGCTGCGGCACGTTGCAGTAATGGCCGGTGTAGTTCTGGAGGGAGCCGGTCCCGTAATCACCAGCTTGCACGCCGAGTTGGGCTGCCTTCTGGTTCACCTCGAGGCGAAGATTCGACACGACCTTGGGGGCCTTGTCGTCGGAGATGTCGATGATGCGAGCGGCGCCGACACGGTCGGTCCCCCCCCGGAATTCGTCCATCTCCACCAGGTACGGCTTGCCGCCGATGGTGACTGGCAGATTGATCTGGGGCGTGCTCACCAGAGCCCACGTCGTCTTGGAAATGATCGGCATCTTCGGGTTGGGCTTGCGGGCCTGGATCTCACTGGTGTCGAAGATGACCAGACCCTTGGGCGTCACGTTGTCGGCGGCCCCGTTGGAGGCCATGTACAAACGGTTCCCGTCATCGCTCAGGTTGATGCCGTGCGACGTGAGTTGGTAGACGCCGAGGATGGTGGGCACCGTCGGGTTGGAGACGTCGATGGCGGTCACGGTGTTGCTCGACAGCCCGGCTACGTAGAACGTCTTTCCATCGGGCGCAAAGCCGCTTTCGTGGCCGAGCACGCCGACAGGAGCACTGGCCTTGAGAACCGGGTTCCGGCAATCGACCGATACGTCGTAGATGTCGACGATGCCGGGATAGAAGACGGGGTTGGCGGTGACCGCCGCCAGCAGGCCTCGTTTCTGGTTGAGCGCGAGCGACTCGTGCGGTGATTGCATCGCCGGCGTCAGCAGGTTCATCATCGACTTGGGGTTCGACGGGTCGGCCATGTCGAGCACGGCGACGCCGGTGAGATCGCCGCCGGAGAGGTTGGTCACATTGAGCGGGAACAACAGCGTCGTGTCGTAATAGGCGCATTCGTGGCCGGCCTTGTCGACGTATCGCTCGACCTTGTAGCCACCAGATGCCCCGTCCCGACCGAGAGCGACGGTGTTGCAGGTGTAGCCCTGCAACGCCCGTCCACTGTCGACCTCGGCCTTGGGGACGCGCCCTTGGGTCCCTGTCTCCGGGTTCGAGCCCGGCCCGCAGTCGGCCTTCGGCGTCGGCCCGATGTCAGGGCCGGCGGGATCTACCCCCGTCTGGGCGGAGGCCGGAACGAAGCCGATCAAGCCGCCGACGAGAGCGAAGAGCAGCGCAGCCAAGCCGAGGCCGGCAGAGCGGCGAGCGGAGTTTTTCACGACGGATCCCTTCAGATTCGTGCACCCGCCGTGCAACGAAGAGGAAGTTAGTGGCTCTGCAGGATGGCGTCATCTCGGAAGTCGGCGAACAGTTCCTGGGCACCGGGGCCTACGAACACCACATCGGCCTTTCCGACCTTGCCGATCCGTGCGGGCATGGTGACATTGCGCACGCTGGCGGGGTCGATCATCAGCGCCAGGTTGACGAGGGAATAGAGGTCGCTCAGACCGACGCCGTCGTAGCGGGTGAAGCGAACCATCAGCCCGAGCATCTTCACCACTTCATACGGCGACGTTGCGACTTCGCGTGATCGTTCGAGCCCGGCGACGAGGAGCTTTCCCTGATTCTCGGTGCGGGCAATGTCGCCGTTGGGGATGTGGCGATTGCGGGCGAATGACAAGGCGCCAGGTCCGAGCATGTGGGTGCGTCCCGGTTGGAAGTCGGCACCGGAATTGGCATCGAAGACCCGTTCAGGTATCTCCACGTGCAACCCGCCCATTTCGTTGACGAGTGCCTGGAACCCGTCGAAGTTGGTTTCGATGACGAAGGTGAACGACACGCCAGTGAGGGCGCCCACCGTCTCGACCTGCTTGGCGAATCCGCCCTGTTTGTAGGCGTCGTTGATCTTGTCGGTGCCGAGCCCGGGAATTTGGACGTACGTGTCTCGAGGGATGTTGAGGATGGCCGCCGTGCCCGCGGCGGGGTTCACACCGATGATGTGGAGCGCATCTCCCCGAATCCCGTCGAGGCCGGCGCGTCCGTCGTTGCCGATGAGCAGCACGAAGAACGGTTCGGTACGCGGCTGCGAAGCGAAAGCGGCGTCGTCGACCTTGTGAATGGTGAAGGCCGGCGTCTGGGCCTGCGACGGGGAGGGCCAGACGAGCAGCACGGCGATGGCGACGACCGCGAGGGCGACGTCGACGATGCCGAGCAGCCACAGATGGCCTGAGGGCCTCCGACGCGCAGGGGTGGCGCTCACGCCCGCGAATCCCGCGTGGTGTGCAGAACGAAGGAGTCGATCTTCCAGGCGCCGTCGGACGGAAGCAGCACGAGGTCGCCTGCATGGACGACGTCGACGTCACTGTTGGCTCCGGTGGCTCGCAGCTTGATGTCGACTCGCGCGAGGACGACGCCGACCCCACCATCGGGACCGACGACGCTCGAGAGCAGGACACTCGCAGCTTCGGGTGTGATCGCCTTCGTCGCCGGAGGAAGGCCCTCATCCACCAAGGTGGATCGCACGGCCGGATCGCCGAGACGAACGAGGGCCGCCGGCGTGAACACGCCCGACAGATCACCCGCCGGCGCGCCACTGTGCAACGGCATGACGACGGCGGCGGTGTACCAGGCGTCGAGGGTCGCAGTGACGGAGGCGATGGTGGCTGGGTCGGGGTCGGGCGTTCCGTTGGCTTCGACGCGAGCGACGGTCAGGGCGAGCTTCGGAATCGGCGCCACGTTGGCGGGAGCCGACTTCCCTTGGGCCTCGCTCGTCGAAGGCGCGGGCTTGTTCTTGGCTTCGTCGGCCTTCTTCGAACAGCCCGATCCGAGCATCAGAACGGCGGCAAGGACGATGAGGAGCGAGCGGCGCAGGAGGAGTTCCATCGTTCTAGCTGGAGGGGAGGTCGGCGAACAGGGAGGTGGAAAAGTATCGCTCCATCCGATCGCAGAGCACGGTCGCCACATGATGGCCGGGCCCGAGTTGCGTAGCCAGGCAGCGGGCGCCGGCCAGGTTGAGGCCACTCGAGAGGCCGACCGGAAAGCCCTGTCCGCACAGCTCGCGGGCGGCAACGACGGCGTCGTCGTCGGCCACGTCGATGTCGGGTGCGAGGGCGACCTCGTCGACGTCGAGCAGGGTGCTCATCCCCTCGACGACGCCGGGTATTCCGCCGCTGAAACCGGCACAGATCTCGGGTTGCCCGGCGAACCCGTCGCCGGTGGTCGGACGAACGGCGGCGATCACGGCCTCGCCCTGCTCGCTCGAGCGGATCGCCCG
>JBKJLN010000217.1:0-2574 GCA_046596935.1 Acidimicrobiales bacterium | reverse complement strand
AGCTTCGCCCGCGTCGGCGGGTACGTCGCTTGGGAGTGGATTCCGCTCGGCACGTCCTGGCTGCTGATGCGGTTCGGTCGCGGCCCACGATGGTTTGCGCGGCTCCCGCTCATCATGGGTGATGGGGGAGGAACAGCGCCCCCGCTGCCGCCCTGCCTGGCGGATCTCGACATCGTGGCGGTGCCGTGGCGGGGCGGGGTTCAGCTCGGTGCCGTCCGCGACCGGCAAGCCCACACCCTGACCGCGCTCGTGCCGGCTACTGGCCCGGAGTTCGTGACCCAACCACGGGCTGACCAAGAGCGCCTCCTCGCCGGTTGGGCCGACGTGCTTGCGCAGTTCGCCCCGGAGGGCTCACCTGTCGTGTACGTCGGGTGGTCCGACCTCGCTCGCCAATCTGGGCTCCGACAACACGTCGACTGGCTCGACAGCACCGAGCGAGGGACACCCAACCCCGCGGCACTCGACTCCTACCACCAGCTCCTCGAAGGGGCCGTCACCCAAGCGAGCAGCCACGAGGTGTTGCTCTTCGTCACTGTCGCTCGCGACCGGCTCGGCCGCCGGGCTCAGGTCGGCGACCCGGAAGAGATACTTGCCCGAGCCCTCTGCTCAACGGTCGAGATGCTGCTCCGTGGCCTGCGCAACGCCGGGTTCGGTGGCGGCGATCCGATGAGCCCGCCAGACCTTCGGAGGCTGCTCAGGACCCGCATCGACCCGTTCGGTGCCCGACCACGCGTCACGGAGGGTCGTCTCGTCGAACGCCTTGGGCTTGTCGCGCCTGGAGCCGAAGGACCCATGGCCCTCGACACCGCGTGGCGACACGTCCACCTCGACGGCGCGTGGCACCGCACCTACTGGGTCGTCGGGTTCCCACGGCTTCCGCAACACCCCGGATGGCTCGAGCCGTTCCTGTCCAGTGCAGGCCTATGCCGCACGCTCACCGTCTTCTTCCGACCGGTCTCGGCTCACCAGTCGAGACGCCGGATCGAGCGGGACTTGGTCAAGCTCGAGTCTGACGCTCAGACCAAGGAGGACAAGGGGCGGCGGGTCGATGCCCGCCACCGGCGCGCAACCCAGGCCCTCCTGGACCGAGAACAAGAGCTCGTCGCCGGCTACCCCGAGATGGGCCACAACGCTCTCGTCTGCGTGTCCGCGCCAGATCTCGATCAGCTCGAGGACGACTGCGAGATCGTGGAGCAACTCGCCCGAGAGGCTGGCATCGAGCTCAAGGTGATCGACGCACGCCAGGACCTCGCCTGGGCCGCGTCCCTCCCGTTCGGACTCGCGCCACGGCACCTCGTCGCATGAGCGTGCGCCTCCGGCCCACGCTTCGCCTCCCGTGGCACCGCGGGACGACCGCCCACCTTTCTTCCCTGTACCCGTTCTCCGTTCAGGCCTCGTTCGGGTGGCGCGGCGCCTACATCGGACTCGATGTCCTCGCCGGAGGCGCCGAGTTCTGCTGGGACCCCTTCGAGGCCTACGCCTGCGGGCAGGTCACCAACCCCAACTGCTGGATCCTCGGCGAACCCGGCAACGGGAAGTCGGCTCTCGTCAAGAGCCTCCTGTGGCGCATGGCCGCCATCTGGGGCAACGGACCAAACGGGCGATGGATCGCCATCGTCGACCCCAAAGGCGAGTACGTCCCACTTGCCGAGATGCTCGGCCTCAACGTCGTCCGGCTCACCCCGGGAGGGACGACCCGACTCAATCCCCTCGCCGCAGGGCCCGATAGCGACGAGCCCGCAGAGAAGCAGGTGCTGCGACGTGCCGAGATGGTCGCCGCGCTCGTCGCCACCGTGCTCGACCGGCCCCTCACGCAGATCGAGGACGCCGCTCTCTTCGCCGCGGTCGAAGATCTGACCGGCCCCGGACGAAGCCGCAGAGATGTCGAGCCCACCCTCGCCGATGTCGCGTCCCTGCTCACGAACCCGTCCGACGCGTTGCTCGAGCGATTGCGGCGCACGGGGACAGAGGTCAACGAGCAGCTCGGCGCCGTGGTCTTCGCCATGGACAAGCTCCTCTCACGATCACTGCGCGGCATGTTCGACGGCGACTCGACAGTTCGCGTCGACTGGAACGGGCCCGGACTGGTGCTCGACCTCTCGGCAGTCCCGATCGACTCCGAAGCCCTCCCACTGGTCATGGTCGCCGCCGCCGGTTGGCTGTCACAGCTCATGGCCGCTCCCGGCCCGCAGCGTGTGCAGGTGCTGGATGAGGCATGGGCACTGCTCGGCAACCGCCACACCGCCTCCTACCTGCAGACCTGCTTCAAACTCGGCCGGACCTACGGCGTCTCCAACATCTGCATCGCGCACCGGCCGAGCGATCTGGGCGCCCAAGCCGACGACGGCACCGCCACGGCGAAGATCGCCGCTGGGCTGCTCGCCGACTCGGCCACCAAGATCCTCCTTCGCCAGGCGCCCGACGAGATCGACGCCGCGGCACGCGGCTCCGGCCTCACCGACCCCGAGCGGCAGATCGTCGCCCAGCTCGCCCGAGGGCGCGCGCTGTGGAAAGTCGGCGGCCGCACCGCCGTGGTGCACCACATCATCGCTCGGCGGGAGCGATGATGTGGTG
>JBKJLN010000120.1:0-4622 GCA_046596935.1 Acidimicrobiales bacterium | reverse complement strand
GGTCGGACTGGAGAAGGCCGCCGACCAATGGATGGCGACGAGTGCCACCAGGCCGAGGGAAGTGGCGGTGACGAACAGGCGCCGGCGCCGGCCGCGACGCCGTCGGCGTTGGGACTCGACCGCCGCCGAACGCCCCGCCGTCGACCGCCCGGCCGTCGACCTCAGGCGGCCCGCTCCCGGAGGACCGCTCGGAATCGATCGGTCTCGAGCTGGCGGGCGGCCGACTCGTAGGCCGCCTTGCCGACGAGCTCCCAACCGCTTCGGCGCATCAGGTTCATCCCGTGGATCCGCAACTCGCCCGCCGACGGCCGGATCAGGAGGACCTCGGTGCCCCGTTTCCGGGCGGCGTCCATCTCGTCGACCACCATGCGGGCGGGGACGCGCCGCACGAGCTGGGTCAGCGGCGATGGGAGCGAGCCGCCCGTGTCGTAGGCCATGGGGGCGGCGCAGATGACGAGGGAACAACCCGCCGTGACCGCCAGATCGAGGTTGGTGGTCGAGTGGATGCCGCCATCCACCAGGGTGCGCGAGCCGATCCGCACGGGTGCGTAGATGCCGGGGATGGCGCAGGAAGCAGCGACGGCCGTCTGCAGCGAGGCGAGAGGGGCCCGTCCGGGGCGACCGAGCACGACGCGCCGTCCAGAGTCGATGTCGACGGCGCACAGCCACAGTGGCTTCGGCGGCCAACCGACGGGCAGCTCCTCGGCGAAGCGTCGACGCCCCTCGGCCATTTCGAACACGCCGCCAGGGAAGGCTCGCTGGAGCACCGCCGGCACCTTGAGCCACGGCGCCGGGAGGCGGACGAACGAACGACCGGCGACGTAGGACGATCCCACCAGGCGGCGCACCAGGGTCAAGGGGTCACGGAAGGCGGGGGCCAGGATGCCCCGGTTCCGGCCGTCGAGCTCCTCGGCCGAGAGCCCGTCGAGCGAGGGGTGGGTGCCGAGCAGCACCTGGTAGAGCTCCTCGGTCGACCAGCCCGAGCGAACGTAGGCCGCCGCCACCGACCCAGCCGACGTGCCGACGAGCAGGTCGGCGTCCGAGGCCACGATGCCGGCCACCTGTTCCATCGCCCGCAGAACGCCGGCGTGGTAGGCCAGGCCGACGGTGCCGCCGGCACCGAGCACGATCCCGAGATCCATGGGTGGAAGTGTTCTCGCCACACCCCGCCGGGGCGCGGATGCTCGGTTCGCCCTAGGTGCGAGGGAAGCGCCAGCGACGAGCACCAGCGGAGCGGCAAGCCCCTGCCCGAAGGGCCCCTGCGCAGAGCGACGCCATTTAACGGCCGGAGGAGAGTTTGCCCGCCAGGTCTTCGGCCATGGCCCAGCCGAAGGCGATGAGTTGGTCGCCCCGCTTGCGGTCGAGGGCAACGAAATACTCGGCGATGCGGGAATCGAGGGCCTCGGGCTTGAGGGCCTCGTGGTCGAGACAGCCGGCGGGCGACCCGTCACCCTTGACGATGAAGGTGCGGTCGTCGATGCGGCCCTCGGCGCCGAAGCGCTTGGCCAGGCGCCGGCTCCACGCCCGCTCTTCGCCCGTCGCCTTGTGGTCGGGCCGGGGAACGATGTCCTCGAGGCCCTTGAAGGCCAGGTAGCCGGCGGCGTCGATCAGGCGCGTTCCGATGAGCACGTCCTCGTCGGGGAAGGCCAGGACGGCCCGGCGGTACTGGTCGGCCATCATCGACTTCAGGACCGATTCCCGCTTGGAGTGGCGCTTCACCGAGGCCAGGCCGACGAGCAGGCAAGGCGTGCCGCCGATGCGCTCGAGGGTGCAGAACGAGTAGCCGAACAGCTTCCCGTTGTCGCGTGCCTGGGTGACGAGCACCCACTCTTCGCGCTGCTTCGACAAGAGTCCGATGTCGAACCCCGCAGGGCCATCGGTGCAGATGTCGGCCATCTCGCCCATTTCGGCGTCCGAGAGGGCGGTGCAGTCCTTCGTTTCGACCGAAATCGCCATGCAGTGGGGCTCCCCTACTGGTGCGGATGCTGGACGCCGCACTTGACCGTTCGGTCGGAAAGTTTAGGCCACCGACCAGGATCTGGGCGAACGCAGGGTTCGGCGCCGCCGGGTCGATGCCGTCCCACCCCGCCCCTACAGTCGCCGGCCATGCCTCTTCCCGCACCCGCCGCCCTCGGGCGCGGGGTGGTCGTCGGCGCGGGCGACCCGGTGCCCAGCGCCTGGGCCGGGGTGCCGTCTGTCGTGATCGACGAGGCGGTGTTGGCGGCCCCGGTCGAGGTCGTCGGAGCGCTCCACGCCGCCTGGGCCGCCCGCGAGGCGGTGGCCATCCATCTCGACATCGGCGCTGAGGCCTTCCGTTCCCCTGGCTCGGTCGCCGGCCCCGTGTGGGCGCAATCGCCCCGCCTCGAGCTCTGGGCCGATCGCCTCCACTTCCTCGTGTGGGCCAACACCTACGACGCCCGTGGAGGGATCGAACCCGTGTGGTGGTGGGCCCGAAAGGCGGCCCGGCTGGGCGCCGTCGAGCTCGTTGACGGGCCCGGCGACGTGGTGCTCGACGATGGGTCGCCGGTCTGGATCGACGGCGGTCCTCGCACTCCCCTCGACCCCTCCGTGCTCGGCGGAGCGGGGGTGGTCCATCGCGAGGCCGTGGAAGCCGGCCGCCTCTCGGTCGACCGCCCACCGGTCGCCGTCACCGCCGACTTGGCCCCCGACCAGCTCTCGGCCGTCGCCCACGGCAGTGGCCCGGCGCGGATCATCGCTCCGGCAGGTTCGGGCAAGACGCGCGTGCTCACCGAACGCCTCCGTCACCTCATCGTCGACCGAGGGGTCGAGCGGGAGTCGGTCCTGGCCGTCGCCTACAACAAACGGGCCCAGCTCGAGCTGGAGGGACGCACGACCGATTTTCGGCCGCGGGTCTCGACGCTGAATGCGCTCGGGTACCGCCTGTTGGCGGAGTCGGCCGGCGGCCGGGGACCCCGCGTGCTCGACGAGCGTGACGTGCGGCGGATCGTCGACGATCTCGTCCCGACCCGCCAGCGTCGAGCCAACACCGACCCGATCGCGCCCTATCTCGAGGGCCTCGGGGCCGTCCGCCTCGGCCTGCGTGATCCCGAGGAAGTCGAAGGCGAGCGCGAGGACGTGCCCGGGTTGGCGGCCGCCTTCGATCCGTACCGTGCCGCCCTCCGCCGCGCCGGTGCCGTCGACTTCGACGAGCAGATCTACGGCGCCGTCGAGGTGTTGTTGTCCGACGGCGAGTTCCGGCGACGCATGCAGCTGTCGCACCGCCACCTCCTCGTCGACGAGTTCCAAGACCTCACCCCGGCCCACGTCCTACTCGTGCGCCTGCTGGCGGCACCCGGCCTCGAGGTCTTCGGCGTCGGCGACGACGACCAGGTCATCTACGGACACGCCGGCGCCGACCCGTCGTTCCTCATCGACTTCGACCAGTTGTTTCCCGGGGCCGCCTCCCATCCCCTCGAAGTGAACTATCGCTGCCCCGTGGCCGTCGTCGAGGCGACCCGCCATCTCCTCGGCTACAACCGCCGGCGGGTGGCCAAGGAGATCCGACCCGGGCCATCGGCGGTGACCGGCCCGGAAGCCCTCGTCGTCCGCCGCCACGCTCCCGAAGCAGGGGCGGCAGAGCTCGTGGCTCTCGTCCAGGGCTGGCTGGCCGACGGCGTCCCGCCGACGTCGGTCGCCGTGCTCACCCGCGTCAACTCGCTGCTGCTGGCGCCGCATGTCGCGCTTTGCGAAGCCGGCATCTCCATCGATTCGACGCTGCCGCCCGACGTACTCCAACGCACGGGAGTGCGGGCCGCCCTGGCCTACCTTCGCCTCGGCGCTTCTCCCTCCCGGTTGCAGCCCGACGACCTGCAGGAGGTGCTGCGCCGGCCCAGCCGTGGTTTCCCGCAATGGATCGGCAAGTGGTTGCAACGACCGATGTCGATCGACGAGTTGCGCTCGGTGTCCGACCGGATCGACGACGCCAAGGTCGGGGCCAAGGTGACCGGTCTGGCCGACGACTTGGCACGAGTGGCCGACGCTGTCGCCCGGCGAACGACCCGACAGGCCCTGGCCGTCATTGCCGACGACGTCGGCCTCGCCGGCGCCATGTCGATGCTCGACGGTTCCAAGGGCGGACAGACGGCGTCCCAGCTCGACGACCTCGACGCCCTCGCCCAGGTCGCCGACCTCCATCCCGATCCCGCCACCTTCGAGGACTGGCTCCGCTCTGTGCTCACCCGCTCGGAGAGCCCCGCCGCAGAGCGAGGGCAATCCGTCACGCTCTCGACCATCCACCGGGTGAAGGGGATGGAGTGGGAGTACGTGATCGTCGCCGGCGTCACCGAGGGCGTGTTGCCCCATCGCCTCGCCCTGGAGGCCGAGCACGGCGAGGAAGAGGAGCGGCGCGTCCTCCACGTCGCCATCACCCGTGGCCGCCAGCGCGTCGTCGTGCTCGCCGACGCTTCCCGCCCGTCGTCCTTCCTCGGCGAACTCGACGGATCTGCAGCGGTGCGCGCTCCTCGGTCAGCGGCCGCGGCCCGGCTGGCGGGTCGGACCGACGTCACCCCGATCCCCAAGCCCGACCGCACCACCAAGTCCCCCGGCGCGCTGGCCGAACCCTCGTCGAGCGAGCTCCCCGCCGCCGACGAGGCCCTACGGGC
>JBKJLN010000015.1:0-9271 GCA_046596935.1 Acidimicrobiales bacterium | reverse complement strand
GCGGTGGCGATGGCGATGATGGCGATGTGGGTTCGGGTTGTTCTGGTTGCTCCCCAGAGGGCGATCGGGGCGATGGGGAGCCAGCGGATGAGGCCGAAGCGGGCGTCGAGGAAGAGGCCGTAGAGGCGGTAGGTCCGGTTGGGGAGGCTGAGGTGGTCGGCGAGGATGGTGCTCGTTCCCTCGCCGGCGTAGACGACGTTGGTGGCGTAGGGAGTGAGGCCGCCGAAGGTTTGGAGGTGCCACCATCCGAAGTGAACGGCGGCGACGGTCGCGAGGGTTCCGGCGGTGATGAGTTCACGGCGGTGGGTGCGGTTGCGCCAGGCCCAGGTGCCGGCGATGAGGAGGGCGTAGGGCAGGTACTTGACTCCGAGCCATTCCAGGGCGGCGACCGCCGCCACGATGCCGAGCGTGTTCAGGTTGCTCATGCGTGAGCTCTTTGGCGACGTGGCCAGGAGGAGGCCGGCGGCGATGCACAGGGCGGCGGGGCCTTCGGGAGAGACCTGGCTGGCGTAGACGAGGCCAGGGGTGCCGGCCCCGACGGCGACGGCGGCCAGGAGCGAGGCCCACGTCGGCGCGCCGGCGCGGCGGGCCAAGACGGCGGCGAAAGCCATGGCCGCAGCCCACACCACGACGAGGAAGCGCCGGACGCCTTCGAGCCCGCCGAGGGCGTAGGCGGGTGTGATGAGGAGGGAGAGGCCGGGGTCGTGGGGCGAGAGCAGGCGGCCGTCCGGGGCGGGCTCCATCTGTTTCCACAGGGGTTTGGTGCCGTCCCAGAAGCGAGCCATCTCCGTGGTGCGGTTGCGATACTCGTCGCGCAGGTCGAGGTCGCCGTCAGAGACCAGTGACTGGGCGGTGAGCAGGTAGAAGGGTTCGTCGCCCGTGACCGTTGCCGTCGTGGAGGCCCGCATGCCGACGGCGAGTTGACCCGGCACGAGAACGAGGAAGAAGGCCGCCAGCCACAACCGCCGTCCCGACACAACCCCGGATGTTAGGTCGGCCTAACGACTACGCTCACTCGCATGTCCGATGGGTTCCATCCTCCGCTCGAGGAGTACCTCGAAGCGATCCACGAGTTGGAGGAAGAGGGCACCGAGGTCATCCAGGCCCGCCTGGCCGAACGCCTCGCCCATTCGGCACCGTCGGTCTCGGAGATGATTCGTCGCTTGCGCGGCGAGGGGTACCTCGAGCCGGTCGGGAAATCTGTGCGGCTGACGGCCAAAGGGCGCACGCGGGCCGAGAGCGTTGTGCGCAAGCACCGGTTGGCCGAGCGCCTCCTCACCGACATCATCGGGCTGCCCTGGAACAAGGCCCACGTGGAGGCGTGCCGGTGGGAGCACGTCATCTCCGACGAGGTCGAAGAGCGGCTGGTCGAGTTGCTCGAGCACCCCACGACGTGTCCTCATGGCAATCCCATCCCCGGCAGTGGCGTCGCCCGCGACGACCTCGTTCCGCTGAGCGATTCCGCTCCCGGCGACAACGTGCGCCTCGAGCGGGTGACCGAGCTGGTGGAGATCGACTTCGACAGTCTCACCTACCTCAGCGATCACGCCTTCACGCCCGGGGCCGAGGCTCGGGTGCGCTCGAAGGCGCCCGACGGCACCCTCACCCTCGAGCTGGCCGACGGCACCATCGCCCTCGGTCCCGCCCTCGCCGCACAGCTCTACGTCGTCGCCGGCTGAGCCTCGCCGATTAGCGAATTCGGGTGGCCTTGGCCATCGCCGGGAGGACGTTGCGGAGGTAGTGCCCGAGTTTCACGAACGATCGGCCGTGACGGCGTCGGGAGTAATGGATCGGCACTTCGCGGTAACGAAAGCCCTGACGCAACAGCCCGAGGGTGAGCACCTGGGCGTAGTTGTAGTCATGCCCGATGACGGCGTGGGCGGCGGCCCAACCGCTCATCGCCCGGAAGCCAGACTGACCGTCGGAGAGTCTCCGCATGGCCAAGGTCGACGTGAGCAGGGTCAGCATCCGGTTTCCGAGGCGACGGTGCGGCAGCATGGATTCGATCGTGCCTGCGAAACGGCTGCCGACCACATAGTCGGCGTCGCCGTCGAGGATGGGGGCGACCATCGCCGCCAGCTCCCGGGGGTCGTACTCACCGTCGGCATCGAGGAAGGCCACGGCCGCCGCACCGATGTGCACCGCCTCGGCCAGTCCGGTCCTGACCGTGGCCCCGAGCCCGAGGTTGCGGGGATGTTGGACGACCTTGGCCCCGGCCGCCAGCGCCAGGTCGCCACTGCCGTCGGTTGATCCGTCATCGACGACGACCACCTGTACGTCGCGCCCGTGCACCATCGCCGGTACCCGCTCGAGAACGCCAACCACCGTCGCCGCCTCGTCGTGGACGGGCAGCACGACGACCACCGGCGCCGTCTCGTCTTCGACGTCGTCGTGGCCATCGCACAACAGACAACGGCCCACGCTTCGATGGGGAGCTCTCACTCCAGCCCGGTGGCTCAAGGTCGCGGTGACGTCCAGAACCGACACCTCGTTGCGAAGTGGCGCCGCCGGCACACCCTCGCCCCACCAGATGCATGGCACCAGGCGCTCGGTCTTGGTCCAGTGTCCGTGGCCGCCGATGCCACGACCCTGACCGTGATCGGAGAGGACGCCGATGGTGACGCCATCCAATCCACCCCAGCGATCGGACAGCCAACCCACGAGCGATTCCAACTCGCGATCGGTCGACTCGATGTGGGCCAGGTACTCGTCGTAGAACGAACCTCGGAAGTGGCCCGTCTGATCGACCGAGAGTGTCTGCACGACGAGCACATCAGGGTCATCGGCCTCGACGACCTCGCGCGCCTTGCGGCACAAGGCGGCATCGATCTCGTCGTTGGGCATCACTGCGGTGACCGTCGAGACCTTGTCGCCGAAGGCATCGACGAGGTGGGCGATGCCGACCATCCGGGAACCGGGAATCACGTCGAAGACGGATTCGCACTTCACGCCGACATCGGGGCGCGGCACGAAATTCGAGCGCATCCCGTGGACGACCGGCGGAGCGCCCGTGAGCATCGACGAGAAGCCGGTCACCGTCCGTGCCGGGTAGACGGTGCTGCAGTGCTCGTAGCGAATTCCCTCCGACGCCAGTCGGTCGAGGAAGGGCGTGTCGGCCTCGGCCAGCCGGTCGACGCGACAGCCGTCGATGACCAAGAGGAGAACCTTGCGGCTCGGCGGCCCGCATCGGGCCGGACCGGCCTGGATCGGTCGCCGGTCGTGCGCCCGCTCCCCCGTCGCCCACGTCGGCACCCACGTCACCAGGTGGCGGTGCACGAGGGCGCCGAGAGCCCAGGCGAGGGCTCCGCATCCCCAGAGCAAGGGAATCGACCGGGAGCTGTGTCCGACGGCGAGGACGGCCGCGACCTTCGGCACCTGCTCGAGGAAGTTCCCTGAGGTCGGGTCGGGGTTCTCGATCACCAGCCGCCAGAACCGCCAGAAGTTGGTCAACGGCGCATCGATACGGAGGTGGTAGTAGACGGTGCCCCACAACAGGATCGTGAAGGTGAGGAAGAGCCCGAGGCCGAGGAGGGCCGGGCCGAGAGGGAGGCCGCCGGCCACTGCCACCACGGCGATCGCCAGCGCCCACAATCCGGCCCGCAGATGCAGGGGCCACGGATGGCGCCACCAGGCGAAGGCCAAGGGGAGAACGGCGACGAAGCCGGCCGCAGGGGCGCCCGTGAGCAGGAGGAGCCCGGCGCCGAAGACGACGGTGAACGGCTTGCCTTCGTTGAGGACGTTCCAGAGGCGGGCGGCCGTCTCCTCCAGCGGCCCCGCAGCCCGGGTGGTTCCCGAGGTGCGTTTGTGGAGGACGCTCATCTATTCGACGGTGAGCGTCTGCTTCATCCCCAAGTCGGCGTGGGTCTTCGAGCCTTCCTTGACGAGGCACTGCAGGGTGTACGTGCCCGGCTGGAGGATGATGGCGAGCTCCTTGGTCGTGCCCGTCTTGAAGCTGTGGATCTCACCGACGGCCTTTCCATCGGCGCCGATCACCTCGAGCTCGTGGGTGTTGCCGCCCTTGATCGTCGCCGAGAAGCGCACATTCGGGCCCTTCACCGTCTCGGGCACGCCGACGAAGGCATAGTCCTGCAGCGTCACCTCGACCTTGGTGTTCTCCTCGCCGGAGGCGAAGGCCGGCTTGGCGTCGGCCTCTTTGGACGTCGAGTGCGTGTCGTGCTCGCCACCCGAACCGGAGCCGCTCACCGACCCGCTGGCGCCCGACGACGACCCGCCGCTCTCGCTGGTGACCTGACCAGGCCGGTCCTCCCCGCCGCCACAGGCGCCGAGCGCCAATCCGGCGACGGCTAGGAAGACGACCATTGCTCTGACCTGCACCATGCTCATTAGGTCAGCCTAAGAAAGTTTGTATCAGGGACGCAAATCGCCTTTGATAATGCGCTCGGCGATGTCCTTCATGCGGGTGCGCTCCTGCATCGCCGTCTTCTGGACAAAGCCGAAAGCGTCGGCCTCCTTCATCCCGCACTCGTCCATCAGGAAGCCCTTGGCTCGATCGAGCAGCCGGCGGGTCTCGAGTTGGTCCTCCAGGTCGTCGACCTCGGCCCGGAGGGCGCGCATCTCGTTGAAGCGGCCAAGGGCGACCTCGATCGCCGGGATCAATTCGCTGCGCTGGAAGGGCTTGATGAGGTAGGCGAGCACGCCGGCGTCCCGGGCCTCCTCGATCAGGTTGCGCTGGCTGAAGGCCGTGAGGATGAGGACCGCCGCCCCCTGTTCGGACGTGATCTCGCGCGCCGCACTGAGGCCGTCCTGGCCCGGCATCTTGATGTCGAGGATCGCGAGGTCCGGCGCCAGCTCGCGCACGAGCTTCACGGCCTCGTCGCCACGACCCGTCTCCCCGACGACGTCGTAGCCCTCCTCTTCGAGGATCTCCTTCAGGTCGAGACGGACGATGGCTTCGTCCTCGGCGATGACGACACGGACACCCAAGCTCGTTCGCTCCATCTTCTCAGCGGCTTTCAAGGACGAGTCGGTCTAACAGGTCGTCACGGGAGCGTTGCAAGTTCGCGATCTCGTCGGCCAGGTGCTGCCGGCTTCGTTCATTGGCCTCGGCATGGCGTCGAGCCTCCTTGGAGTCGGACGCCGACAGGCGGGAGTCGTCGACCAAGGCCTGGATGCGGGCCTCGTCGGCGGTCTCCCGGAACACGAGGAGCTGCTCGTCGAGGACCGTGAGCTCCTCGCGGGCGCGCCGGAGTCGTTCGGTGACCTCTCGAAGCTTGCCTTCGATGGCGGCGCGGGACATCCGCCGAAGTGTAGGGGGGCACCTCCTGCGGTCGCTCCGAGTTGGGACGGGGGCGCCGGTAGGTTGCTGGGGTGCGACGCCTGGCCCTCCTCGCACTCATCTGGGGATGGTCGTTCCTGTTCATCAAGGTGGCCGTCGCCGGCATGACCCCGACGGCCGTCGCCGGAGCCCGGATCACCCTCGGGGCCTTGGTCATGCTCGTCGTACTCCGGGTTCGGGGGACGCCGATGCCCCGTGATCTCCGCCTGTGGCGTCACTTCGCGGTGATGGGGCTCGTGCACAGTGCCGTGCCCTTCACCCTGCTGGCCTGGGGGGAGGAACGCATCACCTCCGCCCTGACCGCCGTCCTCAACGCCACCACGCCGTTGTTCGCCGCGCTGCTGACCGCCGTGCTTCTCGGAGAACGACTCAAGCGGGTCCAGCTTCTCGGCGTCGTCCTCGGCTTCGCCGGCGTGGCCGTGGCCGCCGGCGTGGGTGCTGCCGATCTCAGCGGGTCGTCCCTCGGCGGTGCGGCCGCTGCGGTCGGGGCGGCGGCCTGTTACGGCATGGGCTTCGCCTACGCCCGGAAGAACCTGTCGGGCATTTCCCCGCTCGTTGCCTCTGGCGGGCAGCTCGTGATGGGCACCCTCATCATCGGGCCGGTGGCCGTCTGGACCACGATCGAGCACGGGATCGATCTGCAGCCGCACCGTGTGCTGGCGGTGCTGTTGCTCGGCGTCGTCGGCACGGGGTTCGCCTACGTCCTCAACTACGGCTCGATCGCCGAACTCGGACCGACCCGGGCGTCGGTGGTGACGCAGCTCGTCCCCGTCGTGGCCGTGTCGGTCGGCGTCGCCTTCCTGGGCGAGACCTTCCACCTCCGGTTGCTGGCCGGCGCCGCCCTCACGCTCTTCGGCATCGCCCTGCTGCACGAGCGCATCCGCCGGTTCCGCACCGTTCCGGTCGCCGCCTGAAGGCTCCTACGCTGCGCCGATGTCGATGATGATCGAAGGACTGCCGCTCTGGCTGGCGACCACCAACTCGTGGATCGTGGCCCCGAATGGTCCTGGCGGTGAGTGCGTCCTCATCGACGCCCCACCCGACCCGAGCGCCATCCTGGGTCGCCTCGCGCATCACGAGCTCCGGCTTGTGGCCCTCCTCAGCACCCACGGGCACGTCGACCACGTCGGTGGCGTCACCGAGGTCGTGAAGGCGCAGCCGGCGCCGGTGCCCGTCCACATCCATGACGACGACCTCCACATGCTCCTCGACCCCGTCGGATCGAGCGGCAACTTCGGCCGCTATCTCGAACAGGCCGGGCTCGACGTTCGGCCGCCGGAGCTGATCGAGTCGATCTCCGACGGGCAGCGCATCTCGGGCGCCGGCATGACCTTCACCGCCCTCCACACCCCGGGACACACTCAGGGCTCGGTGTGCTTCCTCCTCGAGGTCGATGGGGAGGCCCCGGTGTTGTTCAGCGGCGATCACCTGTTCAAGGGATCGATCGGACGATTCGATCTGCCGGGCGGTTCGTACGACGCGTTGATGGGTTCGATGGCCGACAAGATCCTGCCGCTCGACGACGAGATCAACGTGCTGCCGGGACATGGCGAGGTCACCACCATCGGCCACGAGCGCCGCACGAATCCCTTCCTGTTGGAACTGCAGTCCGAATTGGGCGAACGGCCCCGCTGATCGGGCGAACAGCGTTTGGCTGAGGCATCGCGATGGAAACGGTGGAGGCGTGAGCGCTTCGACGACAGCCTCGAATGAACGGGACAAGGCCGAGCAGACGGCGACCGACAACCCGTGGCCGGCTCGCCTCGGACGACTCGGTCTGGTCAGCCGGGGCTTGATGCACCTCGTCGTGGGGTGGCTGGCGCTGAAGATCGCCACCGGCGACCGCAGCCAACGCGCCGACCAGAAAGGTGCCCTGGCCGCGCTGGTTCGCCAGCCGTTCGGTCGCTTCCTGGTCCTCGCCCTGGCCATCGGCTTCTTGGGATACGCGTCTTGGCGGCTGATCGAGGCCATCCTCAACCCCGAGGACAAGAACACCATCAAGCGGATCGGTTACGGGCTGCGCGGCGCGCTGTACCTGGGATTCTTCGGAACGGCGCTGTCGCTGGCCATCAAGGGGCAACCCAAAGGCGGATCGGAACAGCAAGATGCCACCGCCAAGATGCTGCATTGGTCGTTCGGACGGCCGCTGGTGGTCGTCGTCGGCTTGGTCATCATCGGGATCGGGGTCTGGAACGGCTATCGGGCCGTTTCCAAGAAGTTCGAGAAGGACTTGAAGAAGTTCGAAATGTCGAAGGGCGAGCGGGAAGTCGCCACCAAGCTCGGCTTCGTCGGCCATCTCGCCCGCATGGCGGCCTACGTCGTCACCGGCGGCTTCCTCATCCGTGCGGCCGTCACCTATCAACCCAACAAGGGCGTCGGGTTGGACGCGTCGCTGCATGAACTCGCCGGCAAGGCCTACGGGCCGTACCTGCTCGGCCTGGTGGCCCTGGGTCTGGCCGCCTTCGGCATCTTCCAGTTCTTCCTGGCCAAGTACCGACCCGTCCTCGAGTCCTGAGTCTCGGCGGCGACGCGGTCTACCCGACGGCCCGCCGGATCTGAGCGCCGTGGTCGTGGGCGTGGGCGGCGTAGATCTCGAGCCAATCCTCGACTGAATAGCGACCGCTCTCGGAGTGGGTTCCGGCCCGCTGCCACGATTCCTCGTCCAGGCAGTCGAGGATTTGCGTGCTCGTCGTCCTGGCGGCCGGCAGCGCATCGATGCTCGGCTGGATGGCACGGCGGTCGTAGTGGAGTCGCCGAGCGAACGCGTTCTCGTCGTAGCCGTCGATCACCGGAGCGTCCTCGGCCAGGAGACGGCGGAGGCGGATGGCCGACGTCATCTCGCTGTCCGCCAGGTGATGGACGATCTGGCGCGGTGTCCAACCGTCGGGATCCACTTCTGGAGGTGGGGTGCGATCCAGGTCGTCATCGGACAAGCCGGCAACGGCGGCGGCGACTTCGGCGGGGCCGGCGGCGTACTGGCGGACGAGCGCAGAACGGTCCATGGCGGGAGCGTCGTTGAGGTCGGTGTCGCACGCAAGTGGGGAGTGACAGCGAACACCCGTTCCCCTACGCTGAACATGTGCGAAATGAAACTGGGGTACGCTCGCCGAGCCCTGCGGCGGTGGTGAAATCGGCAGACACGGCGCCCTCAAACGGCGTTGTCCGAAAGGACGTGTGGGTTCAAGTCCCACCCGCCGCACCCTTTCGACGGTGACCCATCCACCGGAGCGGGTCACCGAAGTCCGCCAACTGGCCGCCGATGGTCTGACAGCCTCAGCGATCGCAGCCAGAACGGGCCTCGGTCGCACCACAGTGCGCGGTTGGCTCCATCCGACGGCGCCACAGCGGGTCGAGCCGACGTGGGTCTCCTGCCCTCGGTGCAATCGCAACGCCGAGCTCGACGAGGCGGCCTACGTGTATCTCTTCGGGCTGTACCTCGGGGATGGCACGATCAGTCGTCAAGCGCGCGGGGTCTGGCGCCTACGCGTAAGTCAGGCGTCGGCCTATGTCGATCTCATCGATGAGTGTCGCATGGAGATGCAGCTCGTCCTCCCGAACAACGTCCACGTGCAATCACGCAGAGGATGTGTGGAAATCGGATCGTCCTCGAAACATTGGCCGTGCTTGTTCCCGCAGCACGGGTCGGGGAGGAAGCACACCCGTCCAATTGAGCTCGTTGATTGGCAACAACCTCTCGTCGATCGTCACCCGAAACTGCTGCTTCGAGGTCTGGTGCAATCCGATGGGTGCCGCAATCTCAACTTCGTCACCTCGCACGGCCGTCGCTACGAGTACTGGCGCTACACCTTCTCGAATGCGTCGGGTGACATCCGGCGGATCTTCACCGACGCATGCGATGTGCTCGGGGTGCACTGGACGCAGATGAACGCTCGAAACATCTCCGTCGCCCGGCGAGACGATGTGGCGTTCCTTGACACGTTCATCGGCCCGAAGTCCTAGGTACCATGCGGCATG
>JBKJLN010000004.1:0-3960 GCA_046596935.1 Acidimicrobiales bacterium | reverse complement strand
CATGAGCCGCGTTTACGACGTCTCCGATGATCCCGATGAGGTCTACGAGCCCTTTCCCGAGCCGCGACGCAAAGGTGGGTTCGGCCGCAAGCTCTTCGGAATTCTCGTGGCCCTGCTCGTCTTGGCACTGGTGGCCGGTGGCTTGGTCTATCTCGGCTACCAACGTCAGGTCGATCCTGCCGGACCTCCCGGAGCGGCACTCAAGGTGACCGTCCCCATGGGCTCGTCCACCCAGCGCATCGGCAAGCTCCTCGCCACCGAGGGCGTCATCACCAGTGCGAGCACCTTCCGCTACTACATCCGTCTCAATGGCGGCGGGCCGTTCCAGGCGGGGGAGTACAGCCTCAACAAGAACATGTCCATGGGTGAAGCCATCGCCAAACTCGACGAGGGACCCGACCTCAAGTTCGAGCGCCTGACCGTGCGCGAGGGCCTCGTCCTTCCCCAGATCGCCGCGGCAGTCGCAACCCTCGAGGGCCGCTCGGCCGAGGCGTTCATGGCCGCCCTCCAGTCCGGCAAGATTCGCTCCAAGCTCCAGCCGCCCGAGGTGCAGACGCTCGAGGGCTTGTTGCTGCCCGAGACGTACAGCGTCGAGCCCAAGGACGACGAGGCGCGGATCCTCGAGCGGATGGTGGCATCGTTCGACACCGTCGCCCAGCAAGCCGGGGTCGACCAGGCCACGGCGAAACTCGGCATCACTCCGTACCAGGCCATCATCGTGGCGTCGCTGATCGAACGCGAGACCCGCTTCGACGAGGAGCGTCCGATGGTGGCGCAGGTGATCTACAACCGACTGAAGAAGAAGATGCCCCTCGGCATCGACGCCAGCATCATCTACGCCCTCGGGAAGTCGGCCGACAAGGACGTGCGGGTGCTGTTCAAGGACCTCGAGATCGACTCCCCGTACAACACCTACAAGCGGGTTGGCCTGCCGCCGACCCCGATCGCAGCCCCCGGAAAGGCGTCCATCGAGGCGGCCCTCAATCCGGAGCCGAGCGACTTCCTCTATTACGTGGTCACGGAGAAGAGCGGGAAGCACTCGTTCGCCAAGACGGGGGCCGAGCACGCGGCCAACATCCGCAAGGCCGAGGCCAACGGCGTCCGCTGATGCAGGCGTGATCAGCGCCAGCACCCGGGTCGCCGGTGTGATCGGGAATCCGGTTCGCCACAGCTTGAGCCCGGTCATCCACAACGCCGCCTTCCAGGCCCTCGGACTCGACTGGGTCTACGTGGCCCTTCCGGTGCCCGCCGGTCGGGGCGCAGATGCGGTCGAGGCCATGCGCACCTTCGGGCTCGACGGGCTCAACGTCACCATGCCCCACAAGGCCGACGTGCTCCCCGCACTCGACGGGCTCTCGCTCACCGCTTCGATCCTCGGGGCGGTCAACACCATCCACCGCGCCGGCGATGGGCTCCGGGGCGAGAACACCGATGGTGCGGGGTTTCTCGACGCCCTCCGCCACGACGAGGGGTACGACCCGACCGATCGGCGGGTCGTCGTCTTCGGCGCCGGGGGAGCGGCGAAGGCCGTGATCCTGGCCTTGGCCCAAGCCGGGGCGGCCGACATCGCCGTGGTGAACCGCACCACCGCCAAGGCCGCTGCGGCGGCGGCCCTCGCCGGCCCGGCGGGACGTGTCGGGAGCGAGTCCGACGTCGACGAGGCCGACCTGGTCGTCAATGCCACGCCGGCGGGCATGGCGGGCGTCCTCTCCGACTCGCTGGTGTGCGACCCCGGTCGGCTCCGACCGAATCAGATCGTCGCCGACCTCGTCTATTCCCCGTTGCGCACGCCACTGCTGGCAGCCGCTCGCGAGCGGGGGGCCATCCCCGTCACCGGTCTCGGCATGCTCATCCACCAAGCGGCTCACGCCTTCCGACTCTGGACGGGTGAAGACCCGCCGCTCGAGGCGATGTCGGCCGCTGCGCTGGCGACATTGGCGATGCGAGAGTAAGTCTCGCTGAAGTAGGGGTCTTGACCTGCCGATGAAGCAGGAGTCCCACCCCGCTTGCTGGAGGTCAACGTGTCGCTACAGGGTTCTCTCGAGTCATTCGCACTTCCCGACGTGCTGGTCCTCCTGTCGTCCACGAAGAAGGACGGCGAGCTGCGGGTGGTCGGCGGTCGCGTCGACGGGCGCCTCTGGCTCGAAAAGGGACAGATCGTCCACTCGGCCGTCGGAGGCACGGAGACGAGCGCCGTCGACGGCCTCTTCCAACTCCTGCGCCTCGACGCCGGCACGTTCAACTTCGACGCCGACTCGACTCCGGCCCATCGTTCCGAGCCCGTCACGATCGATCTGGTCCTGGCCGACGCCCAGGTGCGGCTCGGCGAATGGAACGAGATCGCCCGAGTCGTGCCTCACCTCGATGCCGTGGTCGACATGGCCTCCGATTCGCCCGACGACGAGGTACTCGTCACCCGCGAACACTGGCGCCTGCTGCGTACCGTCGCCGGCGGCCGCTCGGTCCTCGACCTGATGACGGCGCTCGGTCAATCCGAGTTCGACGCCTGCAAGACGGTCAAGGAACTGGTCGACCTCAAGCTCGCCAGCATCGACGTCCACGCCAAGCCGAAGGCATCGGCTTCCAAGGCGCCCGAAGCGAAGCCCGCTCCTGCCCCGGCGCCGTCGGCCAAGGTCGTTCTCGACGAGCCCGACGACGACGACGAGGATGAACCCGAGCGCCCGGTCGCCAAGGCATCGTCTCCGGCGCCGGCGGCCAAGGAAGTCGAGCGCGAGGGAAAGGCCAAGGCCACCCCGTCGGAGTCCAAGGCCGAGGGCCAGGACGAGATCGACAAGCTCATGGAGATGGCCAGCCGACCGGCCAAGGTGCGTGCGAGCACGACCACCGAGCTTGACGGAGAGCCCGCAGCACGCCCGGCAGCCACGAAGTCGAACCCGGCGACGTCACCTGTCGACGAGGCCAGGGCGCTCGTTGCTCAGCTTGCAGCCCTCAGCGGCGACGACGAGGAGGCGGTGGCGGCCAAGGTCACCGAGCACCTGGCGTCGGGTGGCGAGCTACCTGAGGTGCCCGATGGCGACGAGCCCATCAACCGCGGGCTGCTGCTCAAGTTCCTGTCGTCGGTCCGCAGCTAACACCGCTGTGGGGCCCGGCGCTTGCCGGATGCGGAATGGGGGATACTTTCCGTGTCCCCAAGACCTGGCGGGTCTGTCCGTGAAAGCCGAGCAAGCCGATGTCTGACATCGACAGAATCGGAGCCTTCCTCGTTTCTCGTGGCCTCCTGAGCCAGGAGCAACTCGACGCGGGCCTGGCCGAGCAGGCCCGTACCGGAAAATCGATCGGCCGGATCCTCCTCGACCAGAGCGTGGTCACCGAATCCGACCTCATCGCTGCGGTTGCCGCGCAGATGGGGATGGACTTCTTCGATCTCGACACCCACAACATCGACGCCAGCGCAGCGACGCTCATCAGCGACAGCCTGGCCCGGCGGTACGAAGCCATTCCGATCGGGTGGGACAACGGCCAGCTGGTCGTGGCCATGTCGGACCCGAGCAACGTCTTCGCCATCGACGACATCCGCACGATCACCCGGTCGGACGTCAAGACGGTCATGGCGACGAAGCAGTCGATCCTCGGCGCCATCGAGAAGCACCATCGGATGGACGCCGAGGCCGACGAGATCAGCGCCGAGGCCTCCCACGACTTCGAGGACGACAACGACCTGTCGTCGGTCAAGGAGGTCGTCGAGGACGCCCCCATCGTCAAGCTGGTCAACCTCCTGATCAGCCAGGCGGTGGCCGACCGCGCCTCCGACATCCACATCGAACCGGGTGAGCGCGACCTCCGGGTTCGCTACCGCATCGACGGCGTGCTCCACGAGAAGATGCGACCGCCCAAGAACATTCAGAACGGCATCATCAGCCGCCTGAAGATCATGGCCGACATCAACATCGCCGAGCGTCGCATCCCCCAGGACGGTCGCGTCACCGCCAACATCGGCGG
>JBKJLN010000504.1:0-4594 GCA_046596935.1 Acidimicrobiales bacterium | reverse complement strand
GGCCGAGCTGCGCGAGACGATCGCCGAACTCCAGTCGATCCTCGACGATCCGATCAAGCTCCGAGGCGTCATCAAGACCGAGATGACGGAGATCCGCAACCAGTTCGCCACCGATCGTCGAGCCGAGATCACCTACGACCCGGGCGAGCTCAACGCCGAAGACTTCATCGACGACGCCCCCCTCGTCGTCACCATGACCAAGGCGGGGTACATCAAGACGACGGCCGCCGGGGCCTTCCGCACCCAGGGCCGCGGGGGCCGGGGCATCGCCGGCGCCCGGCTCAAGGAAGAAGATCTGGTCACCCAGATCATCCACACCTCGGCCCACGCCTACCTGCTGTTCTTCTCCAACACCGGCAAGGTCTACCGGTTGAAGGCCCACGAGGTCCCGATGAAGGAGCGGACGGCGCGAGGCACGGCCATCGTGAACCTCCTCCCGCTGGCCCCGGACGAGAAGGTGCAGGCGATCATCGACACCCGGGATTATCCCGAGGACCGGTATCTCTTTTTCGCCACTCGGATGGGCCAGGTGAAGAAGACCGCCTTCAGCGAGTACGACAAGAGCCGGCGCGAGGGTTTCATCGCCATCAACCTCCACGATGGCGACGAGCTCGTTCGGGTCCTGCAGACCAGTGGGAACGACGACATCTTCCTCGTGAGCCGGAACGGAACGACCATCCGGTTCAACGAGACCGACGTTCGTCCGCTCGGTCGCGGTACTGCCGGCGTCCGAGGCATGCGGATGAAGCCGGAGGACTCGGTCGTGTCGTGCGACGTCGCACGCGACGACACCAGCATCTTGATCGTCACCGAATCCGGATACGGCAAGCGCACGCAACTCGACCGCTTCAATGTCCAGGGCCGTGGCGGACAGGGCGTGCGGGGTATCAAGCTCACGGCCAAGAAGGGCTATGTCGTCGCCGCCTTCATGGTGGCTCTGGACGATGAGATCTTTCTGGTGTCGTCGGCCGGCGTCACGGTCAGGATCGGCGTGCGGGGCATCTCGTCGCAGGGTCGTGATGCCACCGGGGTCAAGGTCATGAACCTGGATGCGGGCTCGACGGTGGCATCGGCGGCACCGATCCTCGATCGCCCGACCGACGAAGAACCCGCACCACCGGCCTGACCCGGCCCGCTCCGCCGGCCCCCACTTCCCCCTCCTTGTCTGTCTTCCGAGGAGGATTCCCGATGTTGTATGCATCCGTGCGTCCGTCGTCCGGGCGAGAGCGGGGCCAGGTGGCGCCGCTGCTCGCGCTCGTTGCCGTGATCGCGGGCCTCGCCTGCCTCGGGATCGGGCGCTTCGGTGCGGGCCTCGCCGACGCCGCCCAAGCCCAGACGGCGGCCGATCTGACCGCGCTGGCGGCCGTGTCGGCCGGCGACGAGATGGTTCGCAACGTTGCCGCCCGGAATGACGCTGTACTGATCTCGATCGAGAGGGCCGGCGGCGATGTCCGCGTGCGTGTCCGGGTCGGCACCGCCGAGGCCACGGCCCGGGCCCGATCGTCTTCATGATGAGCTGCGGACGGTTACCGCAGAAGAGGCCACGGGTAGGCTCCGAAGGTCATGGCCCAAGGTCGTCGAGTCCGTCGAGTCGTACGAAAAATCGACACCTGGTCGGTGTTGAAGGTGGCGGGTTTGTTCTCGCTCAGCTTCGTCCTCGTGTTGCTGATCGCCGGGGTCATCCTGTGGGCGGCCGGTTCGGCCGTCGGCGCGATCGGGAGCGTCGAGAAGTTCATGCGTGCGATCGGGTTCGAAGATTTCCGATTCGTTGCCAGCCAGTTACTCCGGGGATTCGTCGCCGGCGGGCTGGTGCTCGTGATCATGGGGACGGGGTTCAGCGTGCTCGTGGCCGTGATCTACAACCTCATCAGCGACGTGGTCGGAGGCATCGAACTGACCGTGTTGGAGGAGGACCTCCGCCCTGCAGTGACGGCGGCGTCGACAACAGCTGTGCGGGCCCCGGTGGCGGAGGAGCGGCCGGTGCCGTCCGGCTATCCTGCCTGACCCTGCGGGGCTATAGCTCAGTCGGTTAGAGCGCAGCACTGATAATGCTGAGGTCGGTGGTTCGATTCCACCTAGCCCCACTCCGTGAGCGGACGCGTCGATTGGGGTCGGGGAATTGGCGGCCGCGCCGCGCGGGTCTGGGGCGCCGCGTTTGCGGCGGTGTTCGGCGTGGTTGGTGTCGGGCACCGCGATGTCGAAGCGCTCGCCTTCGGAGCGTTTGCCACCATTGCGGTGGCTTGTACGTCGGTCCGACGAGGGTTGCTCGGCAGGGTTGGACTCGGCTTCCTCTCGGCGGACACCCTCGGTTGGATGCTGCCCGCAATGGTCATCAGCATGCGAGAGGGGGGCGAGTTCGCCAGCATGGCCGTCCCCCTCCTGCTCGTCGTGCTTGCCGCCTCGATCCTCTTGTTGGTGGGAGGGCTGCCACCGGTCGGGGCCCTTGCGCTGGGATCGATTGCCCTGGTCGGCGGACTGGTCACGGCCGGGCTCCTGGCGGGCGCCGAAAGCGAGGTGCGCGCCGATGTGAAGGTGTCCATGCAGAACGTGAGATTCGAGCCAACGCAGTTGCAGGGCGGTACCGCCGGCTTGCGCGTCGCCGTCGAGAACCGCGATCTGTTCTGGCACACCTTCAGCGTCGATGGGCTGGGCGTGGACGTCTCCGTCCCGACCGGCGCCACACGTGTCGTGAGCATTGTCGGCCCGCCTGGTCAGTACGAGTTCGTCTGCGCCATTCCCGGCCATGAACAAGCAGGCATGACCGGAGTGATCGTCATCGGTGGCGATGAGTCGTAACTCGCCTCTTCGAGTCAGCCCCGCCGGCCGCGTAGACTGACCGCCCGTGAGGGCTCTCCGTCGCGCCGTTGTCGCCCTCTTTACCGCCGGCGTCGTCGCTGGCGTCCTGCGCCTTCGGGGGACCGGCGGTGTTCCACCGCAAAAGGGTGGTTGGCGCGAACTCAACGGCCCCGAACTCCGTTAGCGGCATGCGCATCGTGGTGGTTGGTGCCGGAGCGGTCGGCGCCCGGGCGGCCCGGCAACTCCACGATCTCGCTGACCTCACCGACTTGGTGATCACAGATCCGGTGGCTGCACGAGCCAAGCGGATCGAAGGCTCGCTCGGCGGTCCGGCGAGAGCAGCGACGTGGGACCCCGGCCTTCTCGACGATGCCGCCGTCGCCGTGTTGGCCCTGCCGGCCGGTGATCACCGAGCGCTGGCCGAGGCGGCGCTCGAGCGGGGCGCCGACGTGGTGTCGGTCGCGGACGATGTGCACGAGGTGCGGCGGCTCCTCGACCTCGACGCCGAGGCGGTGGAACGTGGTCGAACGGTGGTCGTGGGGGCCGCCTTCTCGCCAGGGCTCACCTGTTTGTTGGCTCGACACGGCGCCGCTGACTTCTCCGCCATCGACGAGATCCACGTGGCCAAGACCGGCACGGGCGGTCCGGCGTGCGCACGACAGCACCACGAAGCTCTCGCCGCCGAAGCCATCGACTGGCGCGACGGAGGATGGGTACGACGTCCGGCGGGCTCGGGCCGGGAGCTGTGCTGGTTCCCCGACCCGGTCGGCGGCCTCGACTGTTACCGGGCAGCTCTGCCGGATGCATTGCTTCTCCGGCCGGCGTTCATCGCCGCCGGCGTGAGCCGAATCACCGCACGGGTGAGTGCCTCCCGGCGGGATCGGGTGACTGCTCGGTTACCGATGTTGCGCCGGCCGCATGCGGAGGGAGCGATCGGCGCGGTGCGGGTCGAGATCCGTGGTCGGCGAGGAGCGGCGACGGGGGCCAAGGTGCTTGGTGCCCTCGACCGTCCTGCCTTGGCCGCCGGCGCAGTTGCGGCCGTAGCTGCGTCCTGGGCCGTGGAGGGGCGGTTCGCGCGCGCAGGCGCAGGCGGATTGGCCGAACTCGTCGCCGACCCGGTGCCGTTCCTGCGCGAGCTCGCCGACCGGGGCGTTCGTTCCGCGGTCTTCGAAGGTACCGCCGGAGGCTGACCGGCCACGCTCGCTCCCCGAGGGAAAGGGGGCGTCGGCGCGGCTACCGTGGGCGCCACTCGGGGACGTAGCTCAGCTGGCTAGAGCACCGCCTTTGCAAGGCGGGGGTCGTGGGTTCGAGTCCCATCGTCTCCACCAACAACCTCCGACCCGCAACCCGCCAGGAGATGAACATGGCCATGGAGCTGCGGCCGACGATGAGCCCGTTCGAAGCGGTCAACTATTACTTCGAGCGCGCCGCCGATCTCGAGAAGGTTGCGGCATCGACGCGAGCGGCACTGCGGATGCCGGCGGCCGAATTACGCGTCGAGGTTCCGTTGCGTCGCGACAATGGAGAACTCGAGGTCTACGTCGGCTACCGGGTCCAGCACGACAACTCCCGAGGCCCGTACAAGGGTGGGATCCGCTTCCACCCCAACGCCGAGATCGAGGAGGTTCGGGCGCTGGCGTCGTTGATGACCTGGAAGACGGCCGTCGTCGACATCCCGTTCGGTGGAGCCAAGGGGGGCATCCAGATCGATCCCGCCGAACTCAGTACCTCGGAGAAAGAGCGCCTGACCCGCACCTACACGCGGCGCATCGCCGGGATCATCGGGGCCAACGAGGAC
>JBKJLN010000498.1:0-3673 GCA_046596935.1 Acidimicrobiales bacterium | reverse complement strand
CTGGGAGAAGAGCCGGCTCAGTCACCACCTTCGCAGGATGGTCGCGCGTGGCCTCGTGGATCGCCGAGAGTGCCCGACCGACGGTCGGGGTGCATTCGTCGTCCTGACGAGTGCAGGTCGCAAGGCCATAGCCGCTGCGGCCCCGCAGCATGTCGACGACGTGCGTCGCTACGTCGTCGACGCCCTCGGACCCGAACGGCTGGCGGCCTTGCGTGAGATCTCGGAGACCGTGCTCGCAGCCCTGCAGCGCGAACCCTGAGGGGTTTCGCGCCTCAGGTCACGTCGAGCTCGGAGAGTCCCGACGCAGGGCCTCGAGGCGCACGCGTATCGCTTCGGCACTGCCCGCAAGCCCTGCGCTGAGTTCGTCGACGAGTGCTCCCGCGCCGCCGAGGCGATCGGCCGCCGCCATGTCCTCGAGCCGCTCGCAGAGGGCAACCGCCTGTGTCAGACCGAACTGCAGCGTGCTCCCCCGGAGCCCGTGCGCGGCGCGGCCCAGGCTTTCGGCGTCATCAGCTCTGATCGCCTCGCTGAGGATGCCAAGTCGTTCACCACATCCCTGCACGAACAGATCCAGGAGCGGTTGCAGCACGCCTCGGGACCCATCTGGATCCAGCCGAAGGAGCATGAGGAGGGGTCGGTCGTCGAGGAGCGGATCTGCTGCAGCCGAGGAACCAGCCTCGTCGAGTTCGGGGAGGGCCTTTTCCGGTGCATCCGGCGATGCCTCCCGAGCGGGGTTCGCCCATCGCTCGACCGCCGCGAGGAGCTCTTCCTCCCGGACCGGCTTGAGCAGGACGTCGTCCATTCCTGAGGCAATGCACCGGTCGACGTCCTCACGCATGGCTGCCGCCGTGAGGGCGACGATCGGCGTGCGGCGCCCACGCTCGCGCCGGCGGAGCTCTTCCGTGGCGCCGAAGCCGTCGAGCTCGGGCATCTGGCAATCCATGAGCACGAGGTCGTACGACGATCGCTCGAGGGCGTCGAGTGCTTCGAGGCCGTTGGCCGCGACGTCGACTCGATGGCCATGCTTCTCCAGCATGAACACTGCGATCCTCTGATTCACGGCGTTGTCCTCGACCACGAGGAGACGAGCACGCCTCCCGTCGACGATCGGGACAGGCCGGGAAGGGCGGACACTCGGCTCGCGTTCGCGGCCTAGAGCCGCCCCCAGTGCGTTGTAGAGCGTCGAGCGCTTGACCGGCTTCGCCAAGGCAAGGGAGACGCCCGCGGCTCTGACTTCCGCTGGGTCCTCGTCGGCGGAGCTCGACAGCAGCACGATCGGCACGTCGGCGCCGAAGGCATCGGCTCGCAGGCGTCGCGCAACCTCGAGACCGTCCATCTCCGGCATCTGAAAGTCGAGCACGACCAAATCGAAGGGTTCACCAGACATTGCGCAGGCGCGGAACCGATCGAGGGCTTCGGCAGGCAACTCGATCGCCTCGGGTACCGCCGTCCACCCCACCAGCATGTCGGTCAGAACGCGTCGGTTGACGGCGTTGTCGTCGACAACCAAGACCCGCGCGCCTCGGAGATCAGGCGGGGAGTAACCCGGCCTCGCCGGCGCCACGCCCGGGGGCAATGTCACCGAAAAGCGAAAGCGAGTGCCTCGTCCCACCTCGCTTTCGACCGAGATCTCGCCGCCCATGAGCTCGACGATCTGACGGGAGATCGTGAGCCCAAGACCCGTGCCGCCGTACTTCCGGGTGGTGGACACGTCGGCCTGGCGGAAGGAATCGAAAAGATGACCGAGGTGCTCAGGAGGGATGCCAATGCCCGTATCGGCGACCTCGAACTGCACCTCGTCACCGTTGGCACGGGCCGCAAGAATCACCGTCCCCGTCTCGGTGAACTTGACGGCATTCCCCACCAGGTTGGTGAGGACTTGGCGGAGGCGGCCGGAGTCGGCACAGAGATAGTCAGGCAGTCGAGGATCGAGGTCGATCGCGAGTTCGATGCGTTTGGCCCGAGCCGAAGCGGCCAGCAACTCGAGGACATCTTCCATCGTCGCCGCGAGCTCGAAGTCGGTGGCCTCGAGCTCGAGACGCCCGGCCTCGATCTTGGAGAAGTCGAGGATGTCATTCACGATCGTGAGAAGCGCATCGCTCGACGACCGGATGGTCTCGACGTAGTCGTTCTGGATGTCGTCGAGCTTGGTATCGAGGAGGAGTGACGTCATACCAATGACCCCGTTCATCGGTGTGCGGATCTCGTGGCTCATGTTGGCCAGGAAGCTCGACTTCAGGCGATTGGCCTCCAACGCGAGGTCTCGGGCCACCTCCAACTCGTCGGCGTTCTCGCGCAGTTTCTCTTCTGCCGCCGCCGATCGGCGAAGGACGATGCCGAGCAATATCGCGCCGCCCATCACAACGAGGGCGAGCACACCGGCAATGGTCAAGACCCCCCGGCGAAGGCCGGCCAACGCCGCGAACACACTGGCTGTGCGGACCTGTGAAGTGACGGTCCATCCGAAGGGGGCCACTGGGTAGTGGTCGCTGGCGACGCCACCGGCGAACTCCACCGATTGGCGGCCGACGAGCGCCTCTTTGACTCCCAGGTCTGTGCTTCGTTGGAGCCCGACCGTTCCGCCAGGGCGGGCGATGATGGTTCCCCGCTGGTCGGTGACGACGAGGTTGACCGACTGCGCCTCAGCGAACTGATCGACGAAACGCTGCACATTGGCGATGCCGTATCCAGCGACGATGATCCCGATGGTGCGTCCTTCGGCATCGCGGACCGGCGACGCCACTCCGATCACGAGAGGATTTCCTGTCGCTTTCGACTGGTACGCCTCGGAGACGTAGCTCGAGTCGCTCTCTCGCACGCCTCGGTACCAGTCGCGATAGGCGAAGCTCGTGCCGAGGATCGCCGGCGTCGCCGGAACGATGTCGACGAGAATCCCATCGGCATCGCTGGCGAAGGTCGTCGCGATCTCTGGCCTTGCTCCCTTGAGTTCGTTGAGGTGACGCTCGACGCCGGGTAGATCGTTCGCTTGGATCGCCACCGCCAACGATCGCCGCTGGCCGTAGGCAGCCACCAGTGCGGCCAGACCGGTGAGTTCCTCTCGCACGAGTGCGGCCCCCACCTGGGATGTCGCTGCCGCTCGCTTCTGCGTCTGTCGATCGACCGCCCGATCCGAGAGGGAGAGCGTGACGTAACTCAGGACGGTGATCGATCCCAGCCCGATGACGAGGAAGAGAGCGACAAGGCGGGCAACCGGCGCGGCCCGATCGTTCCCCACTACACGAGATTACCTTTGTTCGGGGCCGTCCACGCGCCTCCCGATCAACCGTCGGATCTCCGCAACCACGGTCGCCGGCCCGCGCTCCTTGTCGACATAACTGTCGACCCCGGCAGCGAGAGCTTCCTCGGCCCCGTAACTCCCGCGTGAGCTGAACATCACGATGACCAGTTCCGGGGCGATGGCCTTCATCAGCGGTGCAGCTGCCAACCCGTCGAGTTCGGGCATCTGCCAGTCGAGAATCACGACGTCGGGCCGAAGTTCCTCGACCAGACACACGCCGACCCGGCCATCTCCTCCTTCGCCGACAACTTCGAATTCGCCCTCGTGGTTCTCGATGGAGACGAAATCCCGGAGCAACTGCCGCATGTCGGGCATGTCGTCAACGATCAAGATGCGTGCCAACGACTCCCCATTTCCGACCGAACGCCCGAACAC
>JBKJLN010000496.1:0-7338 GCA_046596935.1 Acidimicrobiales bacterium | reverse complement strand
CCAGTGCGACGGCGATCGGGTTCGCCCTGCATGCGAGGGCTTCAGTCGGCGTCTACCTCCCGCTCCTCGGCCTCTACCTGCTTTGGGCTTGGGCCCGGCCAACCTTCAGGTTCCGTGAAGTCGCCACCGCCGCAGCCGCCTTCGCCGTCGGGCTCGTCGCGCCGGTCGGGCTGCTCCTTGCCACGAACTGGTGGCGGTTCGGATCACCGTTCGACCTCGGCTACGAGAGCATCCCGCTCACGTATCCGGTACTGGAAGGGCTGTACGGGCTGTTCCTCAGCCCGGGGAAGAGCGTCATCCTCTACGCACCGGTCGTGGTCCTCGGCCTCGTCAGTCCCTTCTTCGTCGAGCCACGCCACCGGGCAGTGACGACCATGTGCATCGGCATGGGCATGGCCAATGCCTTGTTCTTCGCCCGGTTCCCCTACTGGCACGGAGACCACAGCTGGGGTCCCCGGTACCTCGTCATGAGCCTGCCGTTCTTCATCGCCCCAGTCGCGGCTCTGCTAGAGCGCGTGCGGTGGCGCCGGGCGTTGGTGGCCTGCGGCTCCCTGGGCGCGGTGATTGCCGTGCTCGGCAGCGTCATGTACTTCAACCAGTACTTCGCTATCGCCGAGCGTGACTCGGTCCCGAAGCTCGAGATCCTCGCCGACGGCCCCAACTACTGGCGGCAGATGCACTACAGGCCGTACTGGTCGCCGATCGCAGGACACGCGCGAGCGTTGCCACTTGTGGTGAAGGACTCGGTAGCCCGCATCGATGGCGAGGACGCGGCGCTACAGGAGTACCCCGGCACCACCAACCAGAAGTACGGCTGGTATTTCGCGCCGCCGCAGCTCGATTCGTGGATCTACTGGCTCTTTCCCACCCACGGGCCGAAGCGGCTCCTCCTGCTCGCACCCGTGTTTCTCTGCGTTCTCCTCCTCGCCGCCCGCTCGCTGCGGCCGGTCCTGAAGTCGTGACGGACACCGGCCAGCGGCGTGTGACTGCAGTAGTCGTCGCCTTCGGTGAGACTCCGCTCCTCGAGAATTGCGTCGCCCACCTCTTGGCTTCGGTCGAGGTCGACGTGGATCTCCTGGTCGTCGACAACGGCTCGCGGGACGGCAGTGTCGAGCGTGTTGCCGACCACGCCCGGGTGAAGGTCATCCGGCCCGGCGCCAACCTCGGATTCGGAGGTGCTGGCAACCTCGCAGTCGCAGCAATCGAGGCCGGCTACGGCCACATCGTCGCCTTCATCAATCCCGACGTGCTGATTGAGTCGGATGCGCTGTTCGAGCTCTGCGAATCGGCATCAGATCCTGAGGTTGGTATCGCCAGCGCTTCCGTGCGGCTCCTCGCCGATCCCGAGCGGGTGAACTCCGCCGGCGGTGCCATCCATTTCCTTGGCCTCGGCTGGTCCGAGGGCTTCGGCCACCCAGCGTCAGAGTTCGCAACGCAGCGATGCGTGACGGCGGCGAGTGGCGCCGCCATGGCCATGCGGGTCGATGTTTTCCGTGCCCTCGGTGGGTTCACGGACGAACTGTTCCTCTACCACGAGGATGCCGAACTGAGCTGGCGGAGCTGGATGATCGGGCTCGAGGTCCGGTACGTGCCCTCTGCCGTCGTACTCCACGACTACGACTTCGGGAGGAACACCGAGAAGCTTCACTTCCTGGAGCGGAACCGCATCCTGTTGGTCTTGACGTGCTACTCCCTGCGGACATTGCTGTTGCTCTCCCCGGTGCTCGTGGTGTTCGAATTCGGGATGTTCGCCCTCGCGGCATCGCAGGGGTGGTGGCGCGGCAAGGTCGGCGGGTGGGCCTGGATCGTGCGTCATTTTTCGTGGGTCAGATCACAACGGGCTCGGGTGCAGGCAGCGCGAGGCCGCTCAGATCGCGAGTTGGCCATGCTGCTGAGCTCTCGATTCACCGGTGAACAGATCCTGTTCCCGAGGGTGCTCCGCCTCCCTGACCTTCTCCTCGATCGCTACTGGCGCAGCGTGCGGCGGTTCGTATGACCCCCGACCGCCTCCTCGTGATGATCCCGGCTCTGAACGAGGCCGACTCGATCGCCGCCGTCGTTTCCGACGCACGGCGGGTGCTTGGGGCTGACGTCGTCGTCGTCGACGACGGATCAACCGATGCAACGGGTGACCTTGCTGTGGCCGCTGGGGCAACGGTCTTGACCTTGCCCTACAACCTCGGCGTGGGCGGCGCGATCCGGACCGCCCTTCGGTTCGCCGATGACCGCGGGTACTCACGGGTTCTGCAGCTCGACGGTGACGGTCAGCACGAGGCCGAGGAGGGGAGACGTCTCGTCGAAGCCATGGACGCCACCGGAGCCGACCTGGTTGTGGGCTCCAGGTTCGCCGCCGGTTACCGGCTCTCCGGCGGGCGGCGTCTCGTGATGCGTCTGCTTGCGAGGATCATTTCTCGACGTCTACGAACCGAGGTGACCGACACCACGTCCGGATTCCGTCTGATGGCTCGTCCGGCGATCGTCACGTTTGCACAGCAGTACCCCCTCGACTACCTGAGCGATACCGTTGAGGCTCTCCTCATCGCCGGGGACGCACGGCTGGCGGTCGTAGAGGTGGACGTCCGGATGCGCCAGAGGCAAGGGGGGCACCCCTCATCCTCACCTCTCAAAAGTGCCTACCACCTGGTTCGGCTGCTCCTGGTTGTGCTCGTGCACACCATCCGCAAACGGCCGAAGGCGCCGAGCGGTGATCCCGTCGGTCCTGACAACCGCCCAGTACGTTGACCTCGTGACCCGGCTGAACGTGGTGATCTTCGCCATCACCATCGCCTTCGTGTTCCTCGTGGTCGAGCTGGTGCGGCGTCGCGCCCTGAGGGAGAAGTACGCACTCCTCTGGCTTGGCGTCGGCAGCGTGGTGCTTCTCCTCAGCCTCTTCCGACCCGTGCTCGACCGCCTCAGTCTGGCTCTTGGGATCGAGTACGGCCCGTCCGCGCTGTTCCTCTTCTCGACATTGTTTCTCGTCGGCGTCGCCGCCCACCTCAGCTTCGAGGTCTCGCGCCTCGAGGAGAAAACGCGAAGGCTCGCCGAGGAGATTGCACTCATGCGGCCACGACCACCCGCCGACCTCACAGCAACTGATGCCTTGAATGCACCTGACGCGTGACCCGAACCGGCGGATCGCCGGTGGGTTGTTCCTTCTGCTCGCGTCGATCTACGCCCTGACCGCCGGAGGCCACACCTCGTCGCCGGACGAGGAGGGGATACTCGCCCAGGCCCGTGCCATTGCTTCGGGGACATCAACGCTCGCGGTTGACGCCACGAACGAATCGGTCACGTCGCGGCGCATCCTGGATGACGGGAGAGCCGCCGGAGCGAGCAACCTCGGTCCATCGGTAGCTGCGCTGCCGCTTCTCGGTGTCGGCTCGCTGGCCGGGCGAGCAACGCCGCCCGAGAAACGGGTGGTCGTCGAGAACCTGATGGCGCTGTTCACCAACAGTATTGTCACCGCCTCGACCGGTGTGGTGTTGTTCTTTCTGGCGATGCGCCTAGGGGCGCCTCGCCGCCGGGCGGCGCTGCTGGCGTTGGTTTTCGGCCTGGGGACCTATGCCTGGCCTCACGCTCGAACGCTCTTCAGCGAGCCACTGACTGCTCTCTTCCTCATCGGAGCCGTTCTCGCCGCAATAGCGGCGGTAGACGAGGGCTCGTGGCGCCGTGCCGCCCTGGCCGGCGCATGCGCAGGACTCGCACTGAATGTACGAACTTCGGCAGCCATTTTTCCGGTGTTGGTCGGTCTGTTCGTCGCGGTCGGGTTTTTGCGTCGGCGCGGGGCGATCCCATCAGTCATCGGCGCAACGGCTTTCGGAATTCCGGTGCTCGCTGGATTCGGGCTGCTCTTGGCGTCAAACGCCTGGCGGTATGGCTCTCCGACTGATCTGGGGCCGCCGTCTGTGCCCTTCAACTTTCCATTGTCGGAAGGGCTGGTGAACCTGTATTTCAGTTCCGGCAAGAGCTTGTTCCTCTACGTGCCGGTCCTGCTCGTTGCGGTTGTCGCGTTGCCGGTGGCGGTACGGAAACGTCCGTGGGAGACCGGGCTTCTGATTGGGTTGATCGCCATGAACTCGATTCTCTTCGCCCGGTTCGTCGCCTGGCACGGGGATCAGGCATGGGGGCCCCGCTACCTGCAGATCATCGTGCCTTGCGCCGTGGTGCTCGTTGCTCCTGCGCTGGGCGCCAATTTGCGGTGGGCTCGAGCAGTCGCAGTTGCTGGGGTCTTCGGAGCTATTGGACCGGCAGCCATGGGCGTCTTGATCTATCCGAACGCCTACTTTCAAGTCGGCAACGCCGAACCAACACTGACGGGGAGAGTCGAGGCCAACGGCGAACGTCGGTACATCAACGCCTTCCACTTCGATCCGTACTGGTCACCGATACTTGGCCACGCCCGCATGCTTCCTCGCGCCGTAGCGAAAACGACCGAGCGCCTCGATGGTCGGCCGCCCGAGGTCGGTGTGCTCCCCACGAAGCCCAACGACCGCTACTTCTGGTGGGATTTCCTCGAAGAGGTCGACATCTGGTGGCTCTGGCTGCCTTCCGCCCAACTTCCGCAGTGGCTCTGGCTCATGGTGCCGTTGTTCGGTACGGGTGCCGGTGTCGGTGTGATCGTGCTTCGGGCGGGTCTGAAGGGTCCCGGCAGTCGAGAGCCGATTCCCGACAGCGTGATGATGTTTGGCTAGCGCCAAATGATCGTTGAGCTTCTTGTCGGTTCAGCCAGGGTCAGCCGAGATCCCAGAGGGCGTCGAGGTCGCGGTCAGAGTACGCCTTGAATGCCACCATCGTGCGGGTGGCGACGATGCCCTCGAGTGAAGCGATGCTGCCGGTCACGACGTTGGCGAGGTCATCGTGTTGGCGGACCCGCACGATGACAACGATGTCGCACTCGCCGGCGACGGAGTACACCTCGGCGACACCGTCCACGCCGGCGAGCTCGCTCGCCAGTGCGGCGACGCGGGCCGGTTCGGCGTCGATCAGGACGAAGGCGGAGAGCACGGTTTCGACGTTAGGCGACAGCCCTCGCCGGCCCAGCGGAGCGACGCAGACTCAGGCCCGAAAGCGTTCGATTCGATCGGGTGCCGGCTGGCGGAGGACGTCGACACCGTCCAATTCCCGAAGCGAGGTCTCCAGAAGCTCGAGTCGTTCCCGCACGGCAGCCAGACCCCGCTCCGATGGCGCCGAACCGATCCACGCTCGTCCCATACGGACCGTGCGCTGCACGAGGAGCTCGACCTCGGCGATCTCGGAGTGAAGCTCACGGAGCATGCGTCTTCGGGCCGCTCGCGGAGCCTGGCTGGCGATGACGAGCTGGGAATCGAGTTCGAAGGCCCGATCCTGCAGTTCGACAATGATTCCGCCGAGTCCGAGGTCGTCGGACTGGCGGCCGTGCAGCGCCGCCGGAGCCATGGCCATCGCCCGCTGCAGCCGTCGATGAAGGCGGGCGGCGCCGTCGGGGGAGACGATCCACGCCAGAGGTGCCGGGGAGCGCCGGCCGAGCACGACCCGGTTGCGGACCGAGAGCAAATGAAGGAGCCCGTAGAGCACTCCGGCGCAAGCCCCGACACAGACGAGGCAAAAAACGATCATGAGCACCAACCACTCGACCATGTCGAAGATGCTACCGAGGGTTCTCATCAGCGGCTCCTCGGGTAGAGGCAAGCCATGTTCCGTCGCCGCATCGCCGCCGTCCTTCTGACCATCGTCGTAGGAACCGGCTTCGCCGCCTGCGACGGCAGGAGCGACACCGGCTCGGGCGGGTCGAAGGAAGATCCGACACTCGGAGACCCGAATGGTGGGGGGACCTCCGACAGCGGAGATTCCGGCACCGGCGGTGACTCCTCGACGGACGGAAGTGATGAGGGCACGCCGGGCAGCGGGGGTGGGGAGAACGGGTCGGGGACGGGCTCAGGTCGATGATTGCGCCGGGGACGCCGGGGGGTCGGACTTAGGCAGCAGTGGGCCGACGGAGGGTTGGGCGCTCTGAGGCCCGCTCGAAGCGGGGCAGCGACCGACTTGGATGGGCAAGGCCGTGCTCGGCGTACGCCAAGCGCATGCCACCCCCACGAGCCTCGAGCCAGGCGACGACGCAAGCGACTTCGTCCACGTGTTCGGGCGCCAACGGCAACCAGCAGCCCCGATCTTCGGCGAACGCGAACTCGGGTGGCGGTGCTTCGCCGTGCCAAGTGGCAATCAGGCGTCCGCGGTCGATGAGGGCCTTGCCGTCGTATCCGAACTCGACCTCGACCCGACCGGCGAGCACCAAGGCCTCGAGTCGACGCTGGCGCGTCACAACCCGCGAGAGAGTCGCGGCGCGCTCCCGCATGTCGGCCGCTTCCTCGAATCGCTGCTGGTCACTCAGCGTTCGCATCCGGCGGGTCAACTCCTCCAACACTTCCGTCGGGTCGGTCGCAAGGGCGTCGGCCGCCGCTCGGACGATCTGGCCGTAGGCGTCGGCGTCGACGGCTCCGGCGCAGGGACACGACGAAACCCCGAGTTGCGCGGATGTACACGCGCCATCGCGAAGAAGATGCGCCTTTTGTGGGATGCGAGTCGTACACCGACGAAGAGGGACGACGGTCTCGATGGCTTCGATCACGAGCTTGGCCATTCCCGCCGACGCCAGCGGACCGAGATACACGCAACCATCACCAAGATGTGCTGCCTTCACGACCGAGAGTCGGGGGAAGCGTTCGTTGAGGGAGAGCTTGACGTACCGGTATTTGCTCCACACCTTCACCTGACGATTGAACCGAGGAAGGTGAAGGTGGATCAGCCGCACCTCGAGGACGGCCGCCTCGAGTTCGTTCACGCAGACGATGTGGTCGAGCGACTGTGCCTCTCGCAACAGCGGACCGATCTTGCGACGGTCGTCGCTCGAAAAATAGGAACGAACTCGTCGACGAAGGTTCGCGGCTCGTCCCACGTACAGCACTCGCCCGGCGCCGTCCTTGAAGAGATAGACGCCGGGCTTTCGAGGCAGTCCTGCGACCCACCGCAGCTTGGCCACCTGCGGGTGGGCGGCGGTGGTCGGGAGGGCCAGCAGGTCGTCGAGGGCGACAACGCCAAGGCCGGCCGACCGTTCGAGCAGGGAGTGGAAGACCTCAGCGGTGGCGGCGGCGTCATCAAAGGCCCGGTGACACGGCTCAGCCGACGTGCGGAAATGGCGCGCCAGCGTTCCCAGCTTGCAGTTCGGCACTTCGTCTCGGACGAGGCGACGCGCCAGCGAGCACGTGTCGACGAACCGATTGGCCAGGGGTCGATATCCCATTCGTTTCAAGTTCTCTCGGAGGAACCCGAGGTCGAAGCGCACGTTGTGGCCAACGATTACCG
>JBKJLN010000424.1:0-3083 GCA_046596935.1 Acidimicrobiales bacterium | reverse complement strand
AGCAGCCGAGCTCGACGAGGCATTCCTTGTCGCCGTAGGCCTCGGCGAACACGCCCTCTTCGTAGTACCCGGCACGGGGGCAATGACGGTGCACGGTCTCACCGAACAGCCACGCCGGTCGACCGAGCTCGTCGAACTCGGGGAGCGGGGCGATGCCGTTGAGGAAGAGGAGGACAGCAGCCGCGGTCTCCAGGTAGTTGTCGCCGATGGGCGAGCATCCCGGAACGTTGACCACCGGCACACCGAACGCCGACACGTAATCTTTGCCGAGGTAGTCCATGACGCCCATGGCGTTGGTGGGGTTGCCTTTGGCCGCCGGTATTCCGCCCCAGGTGGCGCACGTACCGATGGCGATCACGGCGGCGGCGCCGGGGGCGAGGCGGTCGAGCCATTCACGGCTGGTGATCTGGCGCCCCGTCTCGGGGTCTTCGCCGAGTCCCATCCAGTAGCCCTCGCCGGCGAGGTCCTCGTCCATCACCGAGCCTTCCCATGTGATGACGTAAGGGGCGTCGAGCTCGCCGGCCTCGGCCATGAACAGGTTGGCCACCCACTCGGGACCGGACTCGACCGACAGGACGGTGTGGATGATCTCGACGCGAGGAAGGCCGGGGATGATGCCGGCGAGGAGGTGCTCGACGCGCGGGTGGGTGGCCCCGGACACCGCAACGGTGCAGCCGTCGCACGACGCGCCGACCAGCCAGATCAGGTAGATCTTCTGGAGCGGCCCGAGGCGCAGCGTGTCGTCGGGTTCGACGAGGGCGCGGCTTCGGATGCCGATGGGGGCCAGCGGATCGTCGGCTTGGTAGTTCCAATGCCGCATCTCGGCGCCGCCGGGCATGGCCCCGCCCTGACCGAGCGCCACCCCGCCTTCACTCGTCGGCTCTGTCGGCTCGACGCTGCTGTCGTCATTCGCCATCGGATTCCCCCCGTTCGGCGTCTAAGTGCAACGTACACCTATCGACGGTTCGGGTGGTTCGCGCGGGCGCGGCAGCCCTCCGGTAGGTGTACCTTGCACCCATCGGATGAACCGGGGGGCCGCCGTGAGTGGATGGGTTTTGGGGTGGATCGTCGGCGCAGGGGTCGTCGTGATCGTTGTCGTCCTGTTGCTGCTCATGATTCGGGGAGCGGCGAAGGCGGCAGCGACAGCGGAGGCTGTACTCGGGGCCTTGGACGAGGCGAAGGTGAACACGTTGCCGCTCTGGGAGGTCGACACGACGAATCAGGTCGCCGACCGCATCGTTGCCGCAGCCACCTCGGCTCGGGAGTACCTCGCGTCGCAGGCCGGTGCGTGATGTCGACCAACTCCTACTGGGCCATCTCCCTCGGCCTCGGCCTCGTCGTCGCCGTCGTCGCTGTGGTCTTGCTGCAGCTGTTCTTGAACCAGGTGCACCGCATCGAGCGGGGCTCGGGGCTGATCTGGGAGTCGGGCAAGCTCGTCGCCCGCAACACCGCCACGACCTGGATGCTGGGCGTGACATCGAAGAAGCTCGACGCGCTGACCACTGAGGCGCTGAAGCACGACGCCTTCCTGCGAGGAGATGCCTGAGATGCGCGGATTCCTGATCCTTGCAACCGTGGTCGAGATCGCCCTCGTGGTGGCGGCGCTGGCCTACTACCTCGTCCGCATCGCCCAGTCGTTGTCGCGCACCAGTGCCCTGTTGGCCAAGGTCACCTTCGGCGTTCGCGCCATCGAGGCGCAGTGCGAGCCGATCGGTCCGTCGGTGGTCCGCATCAACGGCCAGCTCGCCGTGATCGCCGGCGCCCTCGACGGGGTGGCCACCCTCGCCGAAGGCGCCGCGGATGCCGCGGAAGGCGGGACCACACGCACCCGCACGCGCCGTAGCCGTGGCTGAACTCCGGGCGCCGAAATCCGACGCTCTTCGCGCGCTGTATTGGCGTAGCGAGATCCTCCAGGTCATGTACTGGCTCCGGGGCGAAGGCTTCGGGGATTTCGTCGACCCTCCGCTGATCGAGCGGTTCCTCGGCGTCGACGCCAGCGTCGGCATCTCCTATCTCGACCGCCTCGTCGACGAGGAGTACCTCCATCGCGACGGCACCTTCTACACCTTGTCCGAGCGAGGCCTGGCCGAGGGGGCAATGGAGTTCGCGCTGGCCTTCGACGATCTCATGCGCCCGACGCATGGTGAATGCAGTGACGACTGCTGGTGTCACATGTCGGCCGACGAAGCCGACGCCTGTGTGGCATCGCGACGCACTCACGATCATGACGACGATGGTGGCGACGGCCACGACGAAAGGGTGATCTGATGGCAGTCGAGGCCAACGCCCACGAGTTGCCTCGCGCCTACCTTCGGCCTGTGCTCCTGCTGCTCATCGTGGAGGGGCCGACCCACGGCTACGAACTGCTCGAAGCGGTGCGCACCTTCGGGATCCGCCTCACGGATCCGGGCAGCCTCTACCGAGCCCTGCGGGCGATGGAGCATGACGAACTCGTCAAGTCGTGGTGGGAGGACTCGTCGTCGGGCCCGCCCCGTCGCACGTACGTCCTCACCGACATCGGGCAGGCCGCGCTCGTCGTGGAGATGCAGTCCATCCGCCACCGCATCGAACTGCTCTCGCGCTTTGTCGAACGCGCGGATGCGCTCGACACCATCCGTCGGTGAGAGTCGCCTTCGCCGGCAAAGGCGGCGCCGGCAAGACGACCATCGCGGCAACCCTGGCGCGCGTCGCCGCTCGTCGGGGCCTGCCCGTCGTGGCCATCGACGCTGACAGCAATCCCAATCTGGCGGCCGCCCTCGGGGTGAACCCGGCGACGGCAGCGACGCTTGCGGGCATCCCCGCCTCGGCCGTTTCCCGAAAACTGGCGGCCGGCCCGGGTCTCACCGTGAGTGTCGACGAGGTGTTGGCGTCCTACGGCACGGTCGCCCCGGACGGGGTGCGTCTGCTGCTCATGGGCGCACCTGCTCACGCCGGTGAGGGGTGCCTGTGTTCGGCTCACGCGGCGGTCAGTGCCGTGCTTGCCGACCTCGGCGAAGCCACTTCGACACTGGCCGTCGTCGACATGGAGGCGTCCCCCGAGCAGATCGGCGAAACGGGCCGTGCCCCGGCTCACGTGCTCGGGG
>JBKJLN010000295.1:0-4322 GCA_046596935.1 Acidimicrobiales bacterium | reverse complement strand
GTGACCGAGCTCGCCCTCGACATCCTCGGCGCCGACGCCATGGCCCCCACCGGCGATACCGGCGGATCATCGCTGCAGGCCTTCGCCGGTTCGGAGATGACGTCGGCGGGCGCCGTACGCTCGTTCCTCGGGGCTCGCCCCGGGACGGTCTATGCCGGCACGTCGCAGGTGCAGCGCAACATCATCGGCGAGCGGGTGCTCGGCCTGCCGAAAGAGCCACGCGCCGACGCTGGGCCGTGGAACGAGGTCTACCGGCGGTAGGTAGGGTCCAAGTCATGACGATGGATTACCGCCAGCTCGGCCGCACCGGCCTCAAAGTCAGCCCGTTGTGCCTCGGCACCATGAACTTCGGGCCTCGCACCCCGCAGGACGAGGCCTTCGCCATTCTCGACAAGGCCCTCGAGCACGAGCTCAACTTCTTCGACACCGCCAACGGGTACGGCGGCGGTGAGACCGAGCAGATCCTGGGTCGATGGTTCGCCCAGGGCGGCGGGCGTCGCGAGAAGGTCGTGCTGGCCACGAAGGTCTACGGCGGACGCGATCCGTGGCCCAACACCAATCGCCTGTCGGCACTGCACATCCGCCAGGCCTGCGAAGACAGCCTCCGCCGGCTGCAGACCGACCACATCGACATCTACCAGATGCACCACATCGATCGGGCCACGCCGTGGGAGGAGATCTGGCAGGCCATGGATCTGCTCGTCACCCAGGGCAAGGTCATCTACGTCGGCAGCAGCAACTTCGCCGGCTGGCACATCGCCAAGGCCAATGAGGCCGCCGCCCGCCGAAACTCCCTCGGCCTCGTCTCCGAGCAGAGCCTCTACAACCTGGCGGCGAGGACCGTCGAGCTCGAGGTGCTGCCGGCGTGCGCCGACTACGGCATGGGCGTCATCCCGTGGAGTCCGCTGTCGGGGGGCGTGCTCGGCGGGGCGCTGTCGGGCGGAACGGATGGGCGCCGCAGTGGGGAGGCGTTCGACAAGCGGGTGGAGAAGATGCGACCACAACTTGAGAAGTGGGAGTCGCTGTGCGCAGAGATCGGCGAGCAGCCTGCCGATGTCGCGCTGGCGTGGCTCCTGGCCAACCCGATCGTCACCGCGCCGATCATCGGTCCCCGCACGGTCGACCAACTCGACGGGGCCATGAAAGCTCTCGAGATCACCCTCGAGCAAGAGGTGCTGACCCAACTCGACGAGATCTTCCCCGGCCCTGGTGGCACCGCTCCCGAGGCCTACGCGTGGTAGCCGCCGGCGTCACCGAGATCCACGGCGAGGTCGTGTCCGGGTTCGAGAAGGTGCGCGACGCCTTCGCCTCCAACTTCGCCAGTCACGGCGACGTCGGCGCCGCCTTCACCCTGTATGTGAAGGGAGAGAAGGTCGTCGATCTCTGGGGCGGTGTGGCCGACCAGGAGTCGGGGCGCTTGTGGGCCGAGGACTCGCTGCAACTCGTGTTCTCGACCACCAAGGGAGCGACGGCGGCGTGCGCGCACCTCATGGCGCAGCGGGGCGACCTCGACCTCGAGGCTCCGGTGTCGGAGTTCTGGCCCGAGTTCGCGGCCGAGGGCAAAGGCGACATACCCGTGCGCTGGCTCCTGTGCCACAAATCCGGCTTGCCGACCGTCGACGCCAAGTTGGCGCCGGCCGAGGTGTTGGCCTGGCAACCGATCGTCGAAGCCCTCGCCGCCCAGCATCCATTCTGGGTACCGGGAACGGCCCACGGCTATCACGCGCTCACCTATGGCTGGCTCGTCGGCGAAGTGATCAAGCGGGTCGACGGACGCAGCATCGGTCGCTTCTTCGCCGATGAGATCGCCGGCCCCCTCGGGCTCGATTTCTGGATCGGCCTGCCCGAGGCCGAGGAGTACCGGGTCACCACCCTCGTGCAACTCGCCGGCATCGGCGACGCCGGCGGCAGTCCCGACATCGACATCGACTCGCTCCCGGAGAACGTGCGGGAGATGATCCGGGCGTTCACCGATCCGGAATCGCTCACCCAGCGGGCCCTGATGGTGACCAGCCCGGCCATGGACTTCAACACCCGTGAGGTCCATGCGGCCGAGATCCCGGCGGCCAACGGCATCACCACGGCGCGCTCGCTGGCCAAGATGTATGCCTCGTTCGTCGGCGAGGTCGACGGGGTGCGCATCCTCGATCCCGACACGGTGGCCGACGCCACTCTCGAACAAGCCAGCGGTCCTGATCGCGTGTTGCAGATCCCGACGCGATTCGGTTCCGGCTACTTCCTCCCGTCCGCGTTTTCCCCGCTGTTCGGGCCGTCGTCGTTCGGACACGCCGGCGCCGGCGGATCCCTCGGGATGGCCGACGTCGACGCCGAGATCGGCTTCGGTTACGTCATGAACAAGATGCAGCAGAACCTGTCGGGTGACCCCCGAACGACCTCGCTGATCGAGGCGGTCAAAGCGTCGCTGTGACCGACAGGGACGCGGTGACCATTGCGGTCGCCGCCACCTACGCCTGGTTCGAAGTCAACAGTGGGTGGGCGCCCCCCGACGAGCACGAGTTGGAGGAGTGGCTGGCCGACGGCGTGTGTCGCGCCCCCGACGACTGCCTCGTCGCCCCCGACGGGTGCTGTGTACACGGATTGGCGTCGTGGAAGCTCGTCCTCGACGCCGTCGACGATCGCTAGGGCCGTTCGCCGAGAAGGGAGTTGGCGCAGTGGAGGGCGGCGGCCGCCCCTTTGGCCACGGCGTTGGAGATCAGTTGCACGCCCGGCGTGAGGTCGCCGGCGGCGTAGACGCCGGGCACCGACGTGACGCCGTCACGGTCGGCGTCGACGCAGCCCTCCTCGGTGCGCACGCAACCGAGATCGGCGGCCAGCCGGTTGTTGGGGTGGTGGGCGATGCTGAAGAAGGACAGCTGACACGGAAGGGTCGTGCCGCCCTCGAGCCGGACCGCCTCGAGGGCGCCCCGTTTCCCGACGAACTCGACGGCTTGGTCCTCGAGCACCGCCACCCCGTACTCGACCAAGAGGTCGCGCTCTTCGGGCGACCCTTCGAAGTGATGGCCGTCGGTGACCAACGTGACCGATCGCGCCCAGGTCAGGAGCCCAAGGGTGAAGCCGGCGATGTGCTCGCCCCAGCCGAACACAACGACGTCGCGATCCTTGGCCTCGTACCCATCGCAGCTGGCGCAGTGGAAGACGTCGGCGCCGTAGTGCTCGAAGAAGTTCTCCACCTCGGGGAACTCGTCGCGCACTCCGGTGGCGAGCACCACCCTTCGGGCCCGCAGGATCTCGTCGCCGAGGGCGATCTCGAAACGATCGCGCACGCCGGTGATCCGCTCGACCTTCCCGACCAGGAGTTCGACCGTCGGATATTGCTGCACCTCGATGGTGGCCTTCTCCCGGAGATCGGCCGGCGAGATCGGATCGTTCCCGAGGTAGCCATGGCTCAGGTCGACGGCCGCATTGCGGTATTCCTGGCTGTCGATGAGCACCACCGAACGTCGGTACCGTCCGAGCCAGCCGGCGGCACTCAGACCCGCAGGCCCTCCACCGATGACGGCGGCGTCATAGAGGGGGCGTTCGCCGGGTGGGTCAACCGGCACAGGCCAGGTGCCGCTCGTCACACGAGCAGAGGAGCACCTGGTCGTCACTGAGCAACTCGAGCGTCCGCAGGAGGGCGGAGCGACGTCGAGTGGTTCGACGGCGAGTGCGGACGTTGGCGACAGCGGGGCGCGGTGACGTGCCGAAACGATACCCCGCTCGCGATAGCTAGCAAACGCTCTTCAGGGGGGAATCGGACGAACCCGACTCTATCGCTTGACAATGTATCGGAAAGCGATAGAATCAGACCGTGGCCGACAGCGATCCGAACAGGTTCCTTCCACTCCCGCAGGCCCAGTTCCACGTTCTCGTGGCCCTCACCGAAGGTGACCGGCACGGCTACGCCATCATGCAGGCGGTCGAGGCCTCATCCCAGGGCGTGGTCAAGATGGGTCCAGCGACGCTGTACGGCACGCTCAAGCGACTCGTCGAGCAAGGGCTGGCGCAAGAGCTCGATGAACGCCCGGCCAGTGGCGACGATCAGCGGCGTCGCTACTACCGGCTGACCGGCGTGGGCGAGCGGGTGTGTGCGGCCGAGGCCGACCGGCTCTCGCACCTCGTGGGTCTGGCTCGGTCGAACCTGCGGCCGGGATTCGCATGAGCGCAACTCCGGCGTACCGCTCGCTCATCCACCTCTATCCGCGTGCGTTTCGAGACGAGTACGGCGAGGACCTCGTCCAATCCTTCGGCGACCTCGTCGCCGACCGAGGGCCTCGAGCCGCTTGGAAGCGCACGGTCGTCGATCTCGCCGTCACCGTTCC
>JBKJLN010000256.1:0-3793 GCA_046596935.1 Acidimicrobiales bacterium | reverse complement strand
CGGCCGCCGGACGAGTCTCTCGAGGCCCTCCGCGTGCGCTATCTCGGCCGCGATCGGCGAGCCGGGCTCTCGGTGCGCAACACCTCGCCGAGCGGAGAGGATGCGTTGTTCCGAGCCGCGGGTTTTGATCCCGGCGTCGAAGCCGTGGTTCCTGACGGCCGGATCCTCGTACGCACGATCGATGATCTCGTCGCCCTGCAACTCTCCACCTCGGGGACAGCCCCGCATCTGTTCGGAGATCGCCTCGGTAGGTTCGTCGACGAACTGCGATCGACGCTCGAGGCCTCATCACCTTCGGGGCTTTTCTCGATCCGCCTCCCCGATAACGTCCTTCGCATATGGCGGCCGTCCGACGCGGAGCGCAACCTGTGAGCGGGTGGTCGTGCCCCGAGTGCAATCGCCAGTTCGGGCGGAACCGACAGTCACACGAGTGCGCTCCGGCGATGACGATCGAGGCTTATTTTTCAACGGGTCCTGCCCATGAACGACCCGTGTTCGACGCAGTGATCAGCCATTTGTCGACGGTCGGACCGGTGCACGTCGAGCCGGTGTCGGTCGGGATCTTCCTCAAGAACCCGTTAAAGTTCGCCGAGCTTCGTCCGATGCAGCGATGGGTCGCGCTGTCGTTCAGCCTTTCTCGCTCGCGGGGCCATCGCTCGATCGTCCGCAAGGTGACGCCCTATGGCGGTCGCTACTACCACACCGCCAATCTGGCGAGCCCAGGGGAATTCGACGCTGCCTTGGCCGAGATGCTGACTGAGGCCTACGAGGAGGCGCAATCGTTTCGGGGATCAGACTGAGCGCTGGCCGTCTCGAGCCGCCAGAGCCGTCGCATCTCCTCCGAGCTCGCCAAGAGAGGTCTGAGCGTGCCAACGGCGTCGACACGACCGTCACGCATCACGATGATCTGATCGGCCCGTTGCAGCGCCGCCCGTCGATGTGAAACCGCGATGATGGTGCGCTGCCCACCGTCGAGCGTGCGATGCCAGAGAGACGCCTCGGTCTCGACGTCGAGGGCACTGGAGAGGTCGTCGCACACCAGAAGTTCGGGGCGTCGCACGAACATGCGAGCGGCAGCTGTTCGCTGTATCTGACCGCCCGAGAGCCGAACCCCGCGCGACCCGAGACGGGTCGCCAATCCGTCAGGCATCTCCGAGAGGTCATCGTCGAGAACGGCCAGTCGGAGCGCCTCCTCCAGGTCGCCTTCGGCACCGAGGAGGATGTTGTCCTCCAGCGTCTCGCTGAACAGCAGCGGCACTTGAGGGGTGTAGGCGGTTCTCGGGGGCACGAGGAACGTCGATGGGTCGGAGATTTCGCAGTCGTTCCACGAGCGGAGTCCAGACGCCGGGACCAGCCCGAGGATGCTCTGGAGAAGGGTGGTTTTTCCCGACCCGATCCGGCCGGTCACGACCGTGAACGATCCTCGCCGGAGCACGAGCGAGACGTCCTCGATGCCGCCGCCGTCGGAACCGTGGTGGTACGACAGGTGCTCGACCCGGAATTCGTGCAGAGGTTCGACGGCGGCGCGCGGCGTCACCTTGTTCGGCAACGGCCCGCGCTCGAAGATCTCATCGGAGGTCACCAGGCGCTCGGGTCGACTTCCGGCCAGGAGCTCGTGGAGGCGCCGGAACGACACCGAGAGTTGGCGGTAGCCGGCGAGCCCGGATCCGACGTCGCGTGTGAACTCCTCGAAGATGTGGAGGAAGTAGACGAACAGGGCGAGGTCGCCAACGGTGAACTCACCAGAACGCAGCGCCCGCCCGGCAAAGAGAAGGACGACGCCGGTTCCGAGGTTCACGACCCAGAACGCGCCCTTCAAGATCTCCTCCAGGAGGCGATCCCGGACAGCGGCCTGCCTGCGCCTGGCATTGAGCTGTCGGAACCGTTCGACGACCCGGGCCTCGGCGTTGGCGACCTGCACCGTTTGGACGGCGGTGAAGACGTCGCCGATGAACCCCGTCAGTTCGGCCGTCCGCACCTGGTTGGCACGGCGATAGGCGACGATCCGGCCGCGCGCAGCCTCGACGATGGCGACGACAACCGCGATCGGGAGCACGACGGCGACGGTGATCAGCGGATCGATGCGGGCCATCACGATCACCGCGACTGTTCCTGTGACCGCCGAGCCGATGACGTTGTTGAAACCGATGGGCCACCAGATGACGTGCTCGGTGTCGTCGCGGAAGCGACTGACGGTCTCGCCCGGCGACGAGGGCAGGGCGCGTCCCCCAGGCAACTCGAGGATGCGTCGGAGGAGGTTGCGCTGCAGCATGGCTGCGTTGGCGAACGCGAAGGCGCCGTTCGTCGACTGCAGCGTGAACGAGGTGACGACAAGGGCGGCGGCCTTCATCGCCAGGAGCGCCAAAGGCCAGAGCAGCCAGCGAAGAGACGCCGTGGAGGTGCCGTCGGCCAGACGGTCGAAGACGATCTTGGCGGCCAGACCCGGCAACAGGTTCGACCCCCATCCCAGGAGGACGCCCGAGAGGTTGATGAGCTGACGACGGGGCCGAAATCGATGCAACCGCCACGCGTATCGCCATGACGGCCACGGATCCTGGTCGGGCTCCGCACTGTTGCCCCCGACCATCACGTCGACACCGCGTCGAGGCCGGCACGAAGCAGGGCCGAGAAACGTGACGTCGGGTCAGCGGCCAGCTGGTTGCGAGGTCCGAGCTCGGCGACCCGTCCGTGCTCGAGAACGCAGATGGTGTCGCAGCGATCCAGCGTGGCAAGACGATGGGCGATCACGACACCTGTACGGCCGTCGAGGAGGGTGTCGACGGCGCGCTCGAGGAGTTGCTCGGTCGCAGGATCGAGCCTGGACGAGGCCTCGTCGAGGATCACGACCGACGGCTCCTGGAGGAAGGCGCGTCCGAAGGACAGGAGCTGAGACTCGCCTGCCGAAAGGCCTGCGCCACCTTCGCGGACGATCGTGTCGAGCCCATCCGGGAGCGCGGCGAACCATCGGTCGAGGCCGAGTCGTTGGATGGCATCGCCGATCGCCAGGTCATCGATGGACGGGTCGAACAGCGTGAGGTTGTCTCGCACGCTCGCCCGCATGACGTTCACTTCCTGGGTGACGAGGGCGATCCGCGTCCGGAGTTCGTGGCGCGCCAGGGAGCGCACGTCGACGCCGCCCACCTCGATGGATCCTGAGCGAGGGTCGTGGAAGCGAACGAGGAGTCGGGCAATCGTCGACTTTCCGCTCCCGGTCCTCCCGACAACGCCGAGGATCGTTCCCGCTTCGACGTCGAGGGTCAGGTCATGGAGGACATCCGGATCGTCGCCGTATCCGAAGCTGACATTCCGCAGGGTCAGTGCGAGGGCTCCACTCGGGAGAACACCGCCCGGCCCATCCTCGAGATCGCTCGACATGCCGAGCAGTTGGAAGACCCGACGTCCTCCGGCGATAGCCTGTTGGAGGGCCTCGACCTGATGCGACACGTTGTCGAGTGGCTGCATCAGGAGCTGCGCGTAGAAGTACAACGCGAATGCGGCTCCGACAGTGATGGATCCTCGCTGCACGAGCACGGCAGGTACGACGAAGGCAATGGCATTGGCACCCGCCTGGATGATGCTGTTGGTCGACCAGGGGATGGCATCCATCTGACGCGCCCGGCTCGTGGTCCAGAGCCGGTCGCGGGCGACGGCGTAGAACCCCCGGAGGGTGTAGGACTCGGCGCCGCACGAACGAATGTCCTGGGTGCCGGCGAGGCGCTCTTCGATGAAGCCGAACAGGCGCGCGCTCGACTCTCGCGAGCGCTCCCAGGCAGAGGCCGAGATGCGACGGACG
>JBKJLN010000255.1:0-2527 GCA_046596935.1 Acidimicrobiales bacterium | reverse complement strand
CGGATGAGCTAGCGGCGACGGCTGATCCAGGGGCGACTTTGTCCAACGCGTTCTCGGAGGCTAAGGCGACCGTACTCGTCCTGTCTCGACGTTCGCAGTTGGACGACGCAGTGGTCCATGAAGCGGCGCGTCTCCATGAGGGGGGCGTCCGGGTCCGGACATTGTCGCGCTTTTACGAGGAGTGGCTTGGAAAGCTTCCGGTTGGGGAGCTCGAGCGGGTTTCTCTGATGTTCGACCTTCGGGAGCTTCACCGCGTGGTGTACGGGCGAACGGCAAGGCTCCTCGACTTCCTGCTTGCCGCCATCGGGGCCGCCGTGCTCGTCGTGCTCTTGCCTTTCGTGCTCGCCGGGAACCTCTTCGCGAACCGAGGCCCGCTGTTCTACCGCCAGCCGAGGATCGGACGGGGAGGTGTGCCTTTTTCAATACTCAAGTTCCGAACGATGCGTCCACACGTGTCCGAGGCCGTCAACGAGTGGACGTCGGAGGACGATCCCCGGATCACACGCTTCGGACGGATGCTTCGGGTGACTCATGTCGATGAGCTTCCCCAGGTAGCGAATGTGCTCCGCGGCGACTTGTCGATCGTCGGCCCTCGGCCAGAGCAGCCCCATTATGTTGAGCAGCTGCTTGAGAAGCTGCCCTTCTACAGCCTTCGCCATCTCGTTCGTCCAGGGCTTACAGGCTGGGCGCAAGTGAAGTACGGGTACGCCGGCTCTGAAAGGGACGCCGTAGAAAAGTTGCAGTACGACTTCTATTACCTGCAACACCAGAATCTCGCCCTCGACATCCGGATCATCGTCCGGACATTGCGAAGCGTCGCGGGCGCGCGCGGGCGATGAACTGGCAGACCTTGACGGGCGACCGACGGGTGACGATCGCGATCCCGGTCCTCAACGAAGAGGCACACCTCGAGGCCTGTCTCGCATCGATCGAGGCGCAGACCGAACCAGTGGCGGAAATCCTCGTCATCGATGGAGGGTCGACAGACCGGACTCGGGACATCGCCCTCGCCCATGCTGGTGTTCGCCTGCTCGACAACCCACGTCGGGTTCAGGCGGCGGCTCTGAATATTGCCTTGCAGGCGGCCACGGGGGAAATCTTCGTCCGGGTTGATGGACACTGCACCCTGGCGCCGGACTACGTCGAGCGTGCCTTGGCAGCGCTGCAGTCCAAGAGGGCGGCAATGGTGGGGGGTGGAATGAGTCCTGTCGTCTCGACTGCGTCACAGCGGAGCATCGCTCGGGCCATGTCTTCGCCTGTTGGCGCTGGACCGGCTCGCTTCCATGTCGGCGGACGGGCTGGCTGGGTCGACACGGTGTACCTCGGCGTGTATCCCGTGGACCTCGCTCAGCAGGTTGGCGGTTATCGTGAGGACGTAGGCGTGAACGAGGACTACGAGTTCGCGCTTCGGATGGCGCCGCACGGCGGCATCTGGTTCGACCCGGAGATCCGCTCTGCCTACGTTCCGAGAGCGTCGCTGGTGGCTGTAGCTCGGCAATTTTACCGCTATGGACGATCTCGAGCGGCCACGGTGCGACTTCATCCTGGATCGTTACAGCCACGCCAGCTGGCGGCTCCGGCACTCGTACTCGCCCTGATAACCCCCGCCCGCAAGCCGACTCTTGCATTGTACGGGGCCTTGCTTCTGCTCGTTTCCGCTCGCGAATTCCGCGCCGATGGCGGGTCACCTGGCATGGCGGTGGTTCTCCCGGCGATGCACCTCTCTTGGGGCGTGGGGTTCCTTCGCGGTGCCTCTGACTGGATCCCTCTCGCACGAATCCTCGACCGATGCCATGACTGAATTGTCGGTAGTTATTCCCACCTTCAACCGCGCAGTGCAACTCGACCGGCTTCTTCATTCCCTGCAAGCTTTGTCGGGGGAGGTTGGCGAGCTGGAGATCATCGTGGCAGACGACGGGTCAACAGATGACACCGCTGTCGTCGCCGCCAACTCGACGGTTCCCGTCCGATACCTCCACGCGAGAAACGGCGGTCCTGCTGCGGCCAGGAACCGTGGCTGGCACGCCGCTCGACACGACTCGATCCTGTTCGTCGACGACGATTGTGTCGTAGAGCCCGGCACGTTGGCAGCCGCTGTGGCCGAGCTCGTTCGGTTCGACGCCTGCGGTGGCACGATCACCCCGCGATCCGAGCGCGACCTGTACGAGCTTTTCACCGACCTTGAAGGCCTGGTCGATCACAAGGTCGTCGACGGAGAAGTCCGGTACTTCGTGACGGCGTGCCTGGCCGTGCGCCGTTCAGCGCTGGAGGCAGTTGGAGGCTTTGATGCCGGATTCTCGGCGGCCGGCGAGGATGCTGATTTGTCTATGACCCTGATCGAGCGCGGTTTCATCCTCGGCGTAAGCGCAGACATGAGGGTGATCCACAACCACCGCACAGGATTCCGTGCGTTGTTCCGGACCTACTACCGGCACGGGACCGCTCAGTCGCGACTCTTGGCGAAGCACCCCGACCGGCGGGGCAGCCTCGGCGGCAGTGCGCGCGATCGACTCAGCCCTTCGTCGTG
>JBKJLN010000075.1:0-4727 GCA_046596935.1 Acidimicrobiales bacterium | reverse complement strand
GGAGCCCTGGCCGGCCCTCTCGGCCTCGACGTCCACGTGCTCTCGGCCATCGGGTTCGTCGCCGTGTTCGCCGGCGCCGCCAACACCCCCCTCGCCTGCACGATCATGGGAGCTGAGATCTTCGGGTCTGGTTCGGTGGTCGCCATGGCCGTGGGTTGCGTGGTGGCCTACGTCTTCTCCAGTCACCGAGGTATCTACGCGACCCAACGGATCGACACGCCCAAGCGCCCGCAACGGCCTCAGGACTTCGGGAACGAGACCTGAGGGGGGACTCGAGCGTCAGCGACAAGACTCGAAGGGGTGCGCGTTGTATTGGTGACCGGAACCGTCGGAATCGGGAAGTCGACGATCGGCTCTGCCGTCGCCGAGCGGGCTGCGGCTCGTGGAGTCTCGGCGGCATTTCTCGACGTCGACGGACTCTCTCGCCTCTGGCCAGCACCCGCGGGCGACCCGTTCCGTATCGAGTTGATCCTCACCAACCTCCGCGCCTCCACCTGCCGACGATCGATGCGTCCGGAACCGTCGACGAAGTCGCCGACGCTGTGGTCGATCACCTCGGCTGATCAAGTCGCACCGAGCCCGCTCGCGGGCGGATCGTAGGTGGCGAGCTCTTCGGCAGTCGGTGCCTCGTAGGACCCAGCCCACTGCTCGAGCTCGGGCCGGGTGATCGAGCGAGAGCCCCATCGCCCCTCGATGTCCCGCTCGACAATGCGCCTCCACAATTCGTCGATGGGCGCGCTCGTGTATCGGAGTTCGACCGAAGCACCCGAGGCGCGAGCGACATCTCGCAATGCCTCGCGCTCCTCGCGTGACCAGAGTCCCCACTCGATGACCACGTTCTCCCCGCCTTCGAGCAGATCGAGTGCGAGGCCAAGCTGAAACTGCTCGATTCGGCTCCGGAAGTCGCCGTTCCACAGGTCGATCCCGGAGGCCATCATCCAATCGTCGGGACACATCCTCACCGCCGGCAACGAACTCGAGAGCTCGGTGGCGAGAGTCGTCTTCCCGCTGCCCGGGAGCCCGGTGATCACGACGAGGCGCCCGGGATCTCCGTCCCTGGTGGGTTGGATCACAGCGCCCATGCTCGCACGGGCGAGCACCACATGGCCGCGCGAATCCCGTCCCACCCAGGCGCCTACATGCGGATGACGATTTTGCCTCGGGCGCGTCCTTCGTGCAGATACTGAAGAGCCGCTGGGGTCTCGGGCAGCGGATAGATCCGGTCGATGGACGGCGTGACCTGACCGGTTTCCATCAGCTCGCGAAGCGCCGCCAGGTCGTCGGAGTTCTCCGTGGATACCAGCATCCCGAGTTTCTGGCTCACCATTGGAGAAAGCAGGACCGCGCGGAGGGATCGGTCGAAACCGCCGAGCCACCGTCCGCCCGTTTCGCCTCCAACGATGACAAGAGTCCCCCGGCGGGTGAGAGCTCGGCGGAGATGTGCGAGCCGGCGATTGCCGCCGGTGTCGAGGATCACGTCATAGCGGTGTCGGCCATCGGCGAAGTCGTCGAGTGAGTAATCGATGACATGGTCGGCGCCGAGGGATCGAACGAAGTCGCCCTTGGCCGTGCTGCACACGCCGGTGACGACGGCGCCCGACGCCTTCGCGATCTGCACGGCGAAGGAACCGACGCCTCCAGATGCTCCGATGATCAGCACCTTCTGCCCTCGCTGCACGTTGGCCTTGCGGACGGCCTGGAGCGCAGCGCCCGCAGAGATGGGAGCAGCCGCCGCCTGCTCGAACGAAACGTTCGGCGGCTTGGGTGCGAGCATGCTCGTCTCGGCGCGGGCGTACTCGGCCAAGGACCCACTGCAGCTGCCGTAGATCTCATCGCCCGGCTCGAACCCGGTCACGCCCTTGCCGACGGACTCGACCGTTCCCGCCAGGGCGCGTCCCGGGTTGGGAGCCTTCGGCGTCCGGACGCCGAAACCGGCAAGGCGCATGGCATAGGGCAGGCCGGTCATCAAGTGCCACGTCCCCATGTCCACGCTCGCAGCGCGCACTCGCACCAGTACCTCGTCATCTCCGATCGTGGGCTTGGCAACCTCGGCGAACCGCAGAACTTTCGCCGGCACAGTGCCCCACTCTTCCTGCACGATCGCGTTCATGGTCGAGATGCCGGCCGCTGCGTCCGCACTCGGGCGCTCGTCGATCTCTGTTGACATGGGATCCTCCCTTCGCAAGCCGGTCATGCCCGGCAACTCCATCGTCAGCGCCGCCGAGTCGGCGCAGTAGAGCCGAAGGTCCCCGCATGCCGCGCCGGTCGGCCTGGCATCGGAAACCGGGCATTGTGCGCATCGACTTCATCAGTCGAGCTGACGGGTGTACCGTCGACCTTGTCGGCAGATCCTTCGACAGCAGGGAACTGGCGGCACTCTCGGTGGTCTCGAGGACCACGCTTCATTGAAGTGCCCCGCACAGAACTGCGTTCCGACAGTCGTCTGACGTGGCACAACGGATCGGCCCGAATGCCGAAGCAGCGACATGCGGCCTTTGGAAAACGGGCCCACTGCACGCGTCGGCTTCTCAGACGTGCCTCATGTGTCGAGAGCAAGCGTTGCTCGCCACGCTCGCCCACTCGGGCAACCCGAGCGCCGCGACGACATTGTCGACCATGCAGTGGAGGTTCCGAGGATGTACGACCAGACGATGTTGCATTGGCCGCCCGGATCACTCGGCGGGCACGACGCATGATTCGAACGGCCACACAAGAAGCGATAGCGAGAAGCGAGGCCCACCTTCGCGAGGCGCAACAGCTCGCCCATGTCGGGAGCTGGGCCTGGGATGTTCAGGCCCACAAGCTGGAGTGGTCGGCCGAACTCGTTGCCATCTTGGGTCTCCCGCCGGAATCGACTCCCGCGCAGGTCTGCGAGGTCCTCGCCCTCGTACACCCAGCGGACAAGGAAGGTGTCCGCGTCATGCTCGGAGATGCCCTCGAGCATGGATGCAGCTTCGATGTCGTGACCCGCATCCTCACTCCGGCTGGGGGACTGCGATGGCTGAGGAACCGGGGGCGAGCCGCCAGGGACGATGCCGGCAACGTCACGCGGTTACTCGGCTCGTGCCAAGACATCAGCGAGCAGATGGTGGCCGAGGAAGGTCTGACCCGCCTCACGCTCCATGACCCGTTGACCGGGCTGGCGAACCGTGGCCTTTTCGTCGAGCAACTGGCCAAGGCGCTCGCCCGACTGGCCCGCCATGACTCGATGGTGGCTGTCCTCTCGATTGATCTCGATCGCTTCAAACAGATCAATGACCACTTGGGTCACGAGGCCGGGGATCAGGTGCTCGTCGCCGTCGCCGAGCGTTTGCAGAGCATCGTGCGACCGACGGACACGGTGGCACGGCTCGGCGGCGACGAATTTGCGATCGTCTGCGACGGACTCGCCAGCAAGGTCGATCCGATCGAGTTGGCGCAAAGGGTGTTGTCTCTGCTCAGCGAACCGATCGAGTTGGCGGGCGGTCGGGTGGCGACGACTGGGGCCAGTATCGGAATGGTCTTGGCTTCTGACGGGACGACGAACACCGAGTCGATGCTTCGCGACGCGGATGCGGCGATGTACAAGGCCAAGGAAGCAGGGCGGAGCCGGTTCGTGGTCTTTGACAACGAGCTGCGCACGAAGAGCGCCGCCCGCCTGCAAAGGGCTGAGGAGCTGCGAGTCGGGATCGAACGCGCCGAGTTCCGTGTGTTGTACCAACCGATCATCGACCTCCATGACGACCGCTGGATCGGTGTCGAGGCCCTGGTCCGCTGGGCACACCCCGAACGGGGGCTCCTGATGCCCGATGACTTCATCGGGGTTGCCGAGGAAACGGGCAGCATCGTGCCGCTCGGTGCGTGGGTGCTCGCCGAGTCCTGCCGCGAAGCAGCCTCGTGGCCGGTAACGCCCGGGCATCCGCCGTTTCTGATGGCCGTCAATCTCTCGGCGCGTCAGCTCACGGAGCCGTCGTTGGTCGACACCTTGCAGCGGGCCTTGGATGAAACCGGGCTCGATCCGGCGCAGCTCTGCCTCGAGATCACCGAGAGCGTGCTCATGTCGGACGTCGAACGGTCGATCGAGGCGCTCCTCGGGCTGAAGGCTCTTGGCGTCTGCATCGCCGTGGACGACTTCGGCACGGGATACTCATCGCTGAGTTACCTGCGCCGATTCCCGGTCGACGTGGTCAAGGTCGATCGCTCCTTCGTGGCTGGCGTCGGCTGCGACGCCGCTGACGACGCCATCATCGCTGCGGTTGTGAACCTGTCTCACGCGCTCGGCCTTCGGGTGATCGCCGAGGGCGTCGAAACGTCGGAACAGCTGATCGCCGTGCGGGCCCTCGGCTGTGACCACGCCCAGGGATACCTGTGGAGCCGGCCCATTCGGGCCGACGAACTCGCCCCATGGGCGGAAGCGCTCGGGCACTCCAAGGCGGTCGCCGAGCCGGTGGACCTGTACGCCGTGTTGCTCGAGCGAACCGACTCACTCCGTGCGGCGACGAACCGGCCGGTCATCCTCCAGGCAACCCCGCGACTCGCCGCCGCCGCCGCCGACGAAGGCGCCGTGAAGACCATTCTCGATCACCTTCTCGGCAACGCCGTGAACTACTCAGCATCCGACCGACCGGTGATGGTCTCGGCCACGGGCGACCGCCGCTGGGTCCGCATCAGCGTCACGGACTTCGGTATCGGCATGACAAGGGAGCAGACCGCTAGGTGTTTCGAACAGTTCTGGCAGGCCCGAGGGC
>JBKJLN010000032.1:0-10851 GCA_046596935.1 Acidimicrobiales bacterium | reverse complement strand
CCTGCGACTGGGTCATCAGCGCATCGACGTCATTCGCCAGCGCATCGAAGTCGAGGCTCTTGAACGCCTCGGCGTAATCGAAGTCGTCGGCCATCGGGTCGGCCTGGGGGTGGTTCTGACGGAGGACCCGCATGTTGAGACTCTCGGGCCACCAGTGCTGGTTCGCGGTGATGCCGACAGCCTGGTGGGCCGCGTTCATGACGGGGCACGTCGCGGTTGACGGCTCGTCGCTGGTGGTTACTGTTCCGTGCTCTTCGTCGCTCATGTCTCTCCTCGGTTGGGTTGATCGGTTTGTCGATTGGGGGTCAGTTGGGGCACCGCGCACGAGGCGCAGCGTCCGCGGAACACGATTTCGGTGGCGTCGACCTCGAACCCCTCCGCCGCCCGACCGGGCAAGACCACGCCGGGAAAGTCGTGGTGGAGGTCCTCGATGGCACCGCAGACCCCGCAGACGAGATGGTGATGCTGATCGAGGGTGGGGTCGAATCTGGTCGAGCCGGTTCCCAGGTCGAGTGCAGACAACTCGCCGGCGGCCGCAAGGTCGTTGAGGCATTGGTACACCGTGCGCAACGAAATGGTGGGCAGCTCGGACCGAACCGCCGCATACACGGCTTCAGCCGTCGGGTGGTGGGTGCTGCTACTGAGCACTCGGAAGATGACCTGCCGCTGGGGAGTGACCTTCAATCCACGGCTGCGGAACAACGCCACCAGCTCGTCGACGGATTTCACCAGCGCCTGTTTAGTGGCACTCGTTGCTAATTGCCAATCGTTGTTATTGAGCGAGGCGGTGGCGAGTGGCCTGCCAGACTGCCGATGTGGTTGTTCACGACGACCCAGGGCGCGCGGGCCTCGGTCGTCTCGACGTGGATGCCCTTCAACTGGCCGATCGCACGGGCGATGCCATCTGCATCCTCGATGCGGCAGGTTGCGTCACCCACGTGAACGCCAACCTCGAAGCGCTTGTCGGCTATCGCTCGGCTGACATCGTCGGACGAAACTTCAACGACTTCTTTCCCGCCGACATCTCCGAGCAGTGGGACGAGTTCACGCTTCGTCCAACGCACCTGCCGGAGGTCGCCGAATTCGAGTTGATGCGTGCGGACGGCTCCCTGGTCTCGGTCCTCTTGACCGTCGTCGCACTCGGCGACGAACACTTCGAGGGTGCGGTGGCCGTGCTTCGGGACATCTCCGAGCGCATCGCCGCCGCCCGCCAGCTCGCCGACCGGGAGCGAAGCCTCGCTGCCCTCGTGGCCAACGTGACCGGGATGGTCTACCGGTCGGGAGTCGAGGCCGAGGGCGACCTCAGCTTTGCTTCCGACGGCTCCTCCGACCTGACCGGCTGGACGCCAGCGGAACTGGTCGGCGAGCAGGCGAGCGTGCGCTATCGCGACTTGATCGTGCCCGCGGACTGGTCTCGGGTCGAGAAGGCCATGGCGGGCGCACGCGAAGACGACCAAGCGATCGCAGTCCAATACCGAATCGTGCACCGGGACGGATCGGTGCGGTCGGTGTGGGATCGGGCTCGGCTGGTCGATCCTCACGATGGCGGACCCGCGCACTTCGAGGGACTGGCCATGGACATCACCCCGTTCATCGACAGCCGCCACGCCGCCCAGGCCTCCGAGGCCCGATTTCGCAAACTCGTCGATGGGTTCCCCGCTGGCATCGTCGTCAGCCAGCGGGGCCGCATCGTGCTGGCCAACCGATCGGCAGCATCGATCTTCAAGACGACGACCGATGCACTCATCGGTTACGACGTGATGAAGCTGTTGGCGCCGGAAGACCTCGAGCGGGCTACAGCGGCGGCTCGGGCGGTCGCCGACGAGGGCTCACCGGTGACGTTGATGCGTTATGGGATTTTCGATCTCGAGGGGCAGCGGCGAGAGATCGACGCCCTTCACTTCACGACGTCGTTCGACGAGGAACCGGCCCAGCAGGCCGTGTTCTGGGACGTCACGAGGGCACGGCGCACCAACCGCCTACGACAGGCCCACGAATTGGTCGTGGCCGGAATGACCAACGGCGATCCCGTCGAGGCGAATCTTCGACACGTGACCGACGCCGTCGCAGGGCTGCTGCCCGGACGACATGCCAACATTCGCCGCTACCACGCGCCACGGCCGACGGCCGACGTCGACGCCGGCACCCCGAAGCGGGTCGGCCCCGATACTCGCCTGTGGTCCACACCCATCGTCGACGGGGCCGGACGCGCCCTCGGCACGTTCGAACTTTTCAGCGACAGTGATGCAGACCCGACGTCAGAGGAACGGGTTCTCATCCAGCAGCTCAATCATCTCGCCACGATCGTGATCGAACAGGACGACATGCGGCACGGTTCGTCCCCGGCCCAACTCGATCCGCTGACTGGTCTGGCCAACCGCGCCCTCGCGCTGGAGACGCTCGAGCGGGATCTCGTCGAAGTCGCAGCCGGCGGGCGCGACGGAGTGGCGGTGCTGCTCCTCGATATCGACGACTTCAGCGTGTTGAACCAGACCCTGGGGCAGGACGTGGGTGACGAGGTCCTCCGATCCGTTGCCGATCTGCTCGCCGCCCTCGTCGATCGTGACGCCGTTGCTCGGTTCGGCAGCGATGCCTTTCTCATCCGCGTTCGAGGGCGCTCATCAGAGGCCGAGCTCGATGTCCTCGCCCGCCGCCTCCAGGCCCGCATTTCGGCACCGTTTCAGGCCGGCGGGCGCGAGGTCTACGTGTCGGCCAGCATCGGCCTCGCCGTGTCCGACCGCGAAGGCGGTTCCGCCCACAGCCTCGTGGCTGGCGCCGAAGCGGCCCTCTTCCACGCCAAGTCGGCGGGACCCGGCGGCCAGAGGCACTTCGATGATCGGATCCGCTCGCAGGCCCGCCGCCGCGTCGAGCTGTTGCCCGCCCTCCGACGCGCCATCGAAGAAGGGGAACTCCGCCTCCACTACCAGCCGCAGGTCGAACTCACGACGGGCGTCGTGGTGGGGGTCGAGGCCCTCGTGCGATGGATGCACCCCGAGGAGGGCCTGCTCGGGGCCGACGAGTTCATCCCGGCGGCTGAGGGCTCAGGGCTGATCCTTCCCCTCGGCGGATGGGTGCTCGAAGAGGCGAGTCGCCAGGCCGCTCGATGGCGCGACCTCCGTCCCGAGCGGGAGTTGTCCGTCTCCATCAATGTGTCGGCCCGACAGCTCGCCGATCCGTTGTTGATCGAGCGCGTCGAGAACGCACTCTCGGCGTCATCCCTCGATCCCGGCCGTCTTCGCCTGGAGTTGACGGAGACCGCAGTCATGGCCGACGCCGCCTCGGCCGAGATGCTCCTCCGCCGCTTGCGAGCCGTCGGGGTGCGACTCTCCATCGATGATTTCGGCACCGGGTACTCGTCGCTCGCGTATCTGAAGCGCTTCCCCGTCGACGAACTCAAGATCGACGGATCCTTCGTGGCCGGCCTCGGGCGGCGGGCAGACGACTCCGCCATCGTCGCCGCCACCATCCGCCTGGCCGAAAGTCTCGGCATCACGACGGTCGCCGAGGGCGTCGAACGACCCGAACAGGCAGCCGAACTCGTGCGCCTCGGCTGCGAGGTGGGCCAGGGCTACCTCTGGATGCGGCCGAGTCCGCCGGAGGATGTCGACGCCATCGTCAATGAGGGCAGCCAAGCGGCTGCGATTCGAGAGACGGCGATCAAGGCCATCCGGCGGACAACGGTGGTGTTGGATGCCGACGAGGCGCTTCGGATTGCCGTTCACGAACTCCGGTCTCCCCTCACCGTCATCAGCGGCTACGCAGAGCTCCTCGACGACCCGGCGTTGCTGGAAACGGCGCGCCCGGCCATCAGCCGCGCCAGCCGCCGCATGGAGGGAATCCTCCAATCGCTGGCCGACGTGCACGCCATCGACCGCGGCTCGCTGACCTTGGACCTCGCCACCCATGACGTCGCCGACGTCGTGAACGAGATCGTCGACGACATCGTCTCGACGGGGATCCCGTCGGTCGTCGAGGTCGAGGTCGATCTCGAGGACGCCAGCGGACGTTCCGCCATCTTCGATCGTCCCCGCATCGAACAGGTGATCACGAACCTGGTCACGAACGCCGTGCGGTACGGGCCAACCGGGGGGAGGATCCGCGTGGTCGTCGCCGGCGACCCGAGCGAGTGGTCGTGCGCCGTCGTCGATGAGGGCGAGGGTGTATTGCTCGAGCAGGCGACGGCGATCTTCCGCAAGTACGCCCGCGGCACCCGCAAGGCCGGTGGCACCGGTATCGGTCTGTACCTCGCCCGGGGTGTGGCAAGGGCCCACGGTGGTGAGCTGATCTACCGCCGAGCCGATGGGGGCGGCGCCGAGTTCCGCATGACCTTGCCCCGGTCGACGGAATAGCACCGTTCCGCTCGCTCAATCCGTCTCGACAGGCTCCGAGACCGCATGCACCGCTGCCACCAGAATGGCCACGTCGTCGCTGCGTTCTGCTCCGACGGGGGCTAACGCGCGAAGCAAGCGGTCGCAGACGGCGTCGGCGGTACGGGGTCCCGCCAGCGCTCCCGCCTTCACCAATCGCTCCAAACCCTCGTTGAGAGCCTCGTTCCGGCGCTCGACGAGCCCATCGGTGTAGAGCACCAGCAAATCGCCGTCCTGCACGTTCATGCATTCTTCCGTCACGTGCGCGCCACCGGTTGCGCCCAACAAGGGGCTGGCACCGCCGTCGAGGAACTCGACCGTGTCGCCGCGGATCAGCATCGGCGGAGGGTGGCCGGCATTGCTCCAACGAAAGATCCGACTTGCCGGATCTAGCGTTCCGAAGATGCAGGTCGCGTAGCTGAGACCGAGGGGCTCGAAGAGTCGATCGAGGCGAGCGAGCGTATGCGCTGGCCGATGGTCCTCGTAGGCGAAAGCCCGCAGCACGCTCCGCAGTTGGCCCATCGCCGAACTCGCCGCCAAGTCGTGGCCGACGACATCGCCCACAACCAGTCCGACCGAGCCGTCGGCGAACGGCATCACGTCGTACCAGTCGCCTCCGACCGAGGCCCCGTCGGTGGCAGCGAGATACCGCACGGCAAACCGGGCACCCTCGACCGAGCTGACGGTCGCCGGCAGCAAGGCGCGCTGCAAACTCTCGGCAATCTGATGCTCCTGCTGGTACGCCCGGGCGTTTCCGAGCGCCAGTGCGGCGCGATGGGCGATCTCCACCGCAAGGTCGAGATCGTTCTCGTCGAACGTCCGGGTCGAATCGGTCGACAGGACGAGCACTCCCTCGACGTGACCTCGGGCCTCGATGGGCACGACGACGCTCGACCGCACATCGAAGCCGGTCGCCATCTCTGGCCTCCCCCGATCCTCGGCGGAAGTGCGCAGGGCATCATCGATGTCCTCGGGGCCCACGAGTTGGGCAACTCCACTCGCCATCACCCGCGAGATCGGGCCTGCGGCCTCAGCTCGTATCGGGTTGTCGCACAGAAAGATACGAAGCTCATCAGCGGCGGCGCGGTCGCGATGCGACACCGCCACGTGTTCCATGTCGTCGTTCCGGCCTCGAACCTGAATGATGCACCAGTCCCCTGCTCCCGGCGTCAACACCCGCGCCAGACGATCGAGCAATTCGTCGACGTTCATCGTCGTCGTCAGCACGGTGCTCGCCGTCGCCAGCAGTGCCAGTCGACGTCGGGCGTCTTCCGCCGTCGCCAGGAGATCGGCTCGCTCGCCCTCGAGCCGCTTCGCCTCGGTCACGTCGATGACAGTGGCACCGGCGCCGACGAGTACGCCGGCCGTTGTTCGCACCGGGTAGTAGCTCACCGTGAAATAGCGGCTCGACTCCTCGGGTCCCTCCAGGACGACCGCCTGGCCGAGAATGCGCCGTCCGGTCGTGACCACGCGCCTGAGGTCGGCCCCGACCTCAGAGGGCAGGGGCACGATTTCGCCCACTCTGCCTCCGACGTGCACCTCCGCGGCGACGCCGCTCATCTCGGCATAGGCGTCGTTCACGCGCACGTAGCGAAGCTGCAGATCGAAGACGGCGATGCCGACGGGGGCCGAGGTGATGATGGCTTCCACGAGCCCCAGCGCTTCCTCGGACATCCGTCGCGCCGCGTGCTCAGCGCTCAGGAGGACGTTGCGCTCCTGTTCGGCCAGCCCGAGATCCATGCCATCGGTCGCCGTCCACACGAGGCCCCGGTCGCCGAGATGGTCCGCCCGAAACGAACTCACGAGCAAGTGGCCGTCGCGCCGGCGGACCCGTCGGTCACCCTCCCATGGGGTTCCCCCGCGAACGGACTCGAAAAGGTCGACGGCGCCGGGGCGATCTTCTTCCTCGAAGAGCACTTCGACCAGCGAGGCACCAAGGGCCTCGCTCGCTGGGTGCCCATAGAGCACCTCAGCTGCATGGTTCCACTCGATGACCTTGAGCGATCGGTCGGCCACCACCACGGCCAGCGGAACCGCCTGGAGGATGTCGCGGATGTCGCCCTCCCCCGGGGTCACGTCACCGGCCCGGTCGAAGGTCCAACCCGATGAGCACGCGTTCGGTATTGGAGAGGTCGCCGATGATCTTGCGTACAGGCTCCGGCAGGCGACGCTCGAGGGTGGGGATGGCCACGATCTGTTCGCCGGCGGCCAGCTGGGGGTTCTCCAAGAGATCGATGATCTCGATCGAATACTTGCCGGCGAGGTGCTCCTCGCAGATCTGCTTGAGGTTGGAGATCGCCGCGACCGAACGCGCCGTCTCGCCGGCGACGTAGAGCCGCAGCTCCCATCGGTCGGGATCGCCGACGGCGGAGTCGGGCTCGGTATCGCTCACGAATGCGTCCGAGCGCGTCCGGTGAGGACGTCGCCGCCGGGCCCCGACATGACATCGAGGAAGCGGATGCCGACGTCGCGAAACTCGAACTCTCGGATCTGGTTGGAGTGCGCCATTCCTCGGACCTTCTGGATGAAGATTCCCCGGTTCCGCTGTGCGTCGAGTTCGAGGCTCCGCAGCTGCACCCAGTTGTCGATGAGGGACGAGACCGTGGGGTCGTCGGCGATGCCGCCCTCCTGAAGAAGGCTGGTGAACACCGCCGTGATCTGTTGCGTCTTGAGGTAATCGACGATGCGCATCAGCATGGCCTTCACATCCGACGACGTTCCCATGGCGGTGAAGTCGGTGATCGGGTCGATCACGACCACATCGGGTCGGTGCGCACCTACCTGCTGATACAGCTCGACCAAGTGGCTTTCGAGTCCGACCTGGGTGGGACGACTGGAATGGATGCGCAGCGATCCCGCATCGACCCACTTCTGCAGGTCGAGCCCCACCGAGGCCATGTTGCGCACGATCTGGGCGGCCGATTCTTCGAACGCGAGATAGAGGCAGCGCTCGCCCCGAACGCAGGCTGCGGCGGCGAAGTGGGCGACGAACGTCGACTTTCCCGTGCCCGATTCGCCGGAGATCATCGTGGTGCTTCCGCGGTACCAGCCACCCTTGGAGATCATGGCGTCGAGGTCGGCGACACCTGTCGGCACGACCTCGGTCGAGGCGCCGTGCTCGAGACTGACCGAGGTGATGGGGACGACGCTGAACCCCCCGTTGGGGTCGATGAGGAACGGGTACTCGTTGGTGCCATGCCCGGAACCTCGCAGCTTGACGATGCGAAGCCGGCGGATCGCCATCTGATCGATGACCCGGTGGTCGAGGGCGATGACGCAGTCAGAGACGTACTCCTCGAGGCCATTGCGGGTGAGCTCACCCATCCCTCGTTCGGCCGTCACGATGGCTGTCACATCTTTCGATTTCAACCAGGTGAACAACCGCCGCAACTCGGCCCGCAGCGTGGCGGTGTCGTTGAGGGCGGAGAAGAGCACCTCGAGGGTGTCGAGTACGACCCGCTTGGCACCAATCGAATCGATGGCGTAGCCGAGCCGGATGAAGAGCGCTTCGAGGTCGTAGTCGCCGGTTTGCTCGATGAGCTCGCGCTCCACCTTGACGTGATCGACGATCAGCATCCCGGTATCGGACATCGACTGGAGATCCCACCCCAACGAGGCCACGTTGACGGTCAGCTCCTCAGCCGTCTCCTCGAACGCCAGCAGAACGCCCGGTTCGCCCATTTCGACCCCGCGCACGAGGAACTCGGTCGCCAGCAGGGTTTTCCCCGATCCCGCCGGGCCGGCCACGAGCGTGGTGCGTCCTCTCGGCAAACCGCCTGAAGTGACGTCGTCGAGTCCCGCGATCCCGGTCGGACAGTGCTCGAGTCCTACCAGAGCGGTTCCGGGCGGGGCCACGCCGGGAATCTAGCGGTCGTCCGAGTCCTCCGATTGCCTCCGAACCAGCCGATAGAAGGTGCGCGGTCGAGTGACCGTGGTCGCACGCGGGTTGACCCGTTCGAGGAGAGCACAATGGAGTACGTCGCCGACCGGCCGATCGCCCCACCGTCGGTGGCTTCCAAGACGGGCCTCCTGGGGATCGCCGCCGTCTCGTCCATCGGAGCCGGCGCCATCCACGCGGCGGCCATCGGCATCCACTCCGAGCACCGAGGGGCCGTGCTCGTCTTCATGGTGATGGCGACGCTCCAGCTGGCGTGGGGCGGGCTCGCCCTTCTCCGCAGTGGCGGCCTCGTGACCGCCCTCGGCCTCGTGATCAACACCGGGGCCGTCATCGGATGGTCGGCGGCCAAGACGAGCGGGCTCCCCTTCGTCAAGGGTCTCGATGTCGCCGAACCCGTTCAGACCGCAGATGCGCTCGCCGTCGGCCTGGCGGTTGGCACAGTGCTCGTGGCCGGCGCAGCACTCATCTTCGCTCGTTCGCGGGTCGGCGTTTCGACGTCGGCCCTGCGCGGCCCCATGACCCTGGCGGCGGTGTCGGTGACGGCGGTCTCGATGTTCGGCATGGTGGCTGCCGGTACGCACGTCCACGCCGCAGGCGATGCCAGTCATGGGCATGGTTCGGTCGCCGCTCCGGGAGCCGCACCCGCCAAGGTGCAGGCGGTTGCGCCGGTTCCCTATGACCCCTCCAAGCCCATCGATCTCAGTGGCGTTCCCGGTGTCACCCCGCAGCAGCAGGCTGCGGCGGAGAACCTCGTCGCCGTCACCCTCGTCCGTCTTCCCCAATGGAGCGATCCGGCCGTGGCCGAGGCCGCGGGCTTTCGCTCCATCGGCGATGGCCGCACCGGCGTCGAGCACTTCGTGAACCAGGCGTTCATGGGTGACGACGTGATCCTCGACCCGGATCAGCCCGAGTCTCTCGTCTACGACACGACGACCGGCGGGCGCCGCCTCGTTGCGGCCATGTACATGACCAAGCGCGGCCTTCCCCTCGATCAGGCTCCGAACATCGGGGGGAGCCTGATGCAGTGGCACACCCACGAAAACCTCTGTTTCAACGCGGAGGGCAAGGTCGCAGGTCTCACTGACGCCGCCGGAATCTGCCGAGAGGATTTGGTGAGACCCGAGCCGACCCCGATGGTCCACGTCTGGATCGAACCCCATCCGTGCGGACCATTCGCAGCCCTCGAAGGCATCGGCGGCGGTCGGATTCCCGACGGCGAAACCAAGCTGTGCGACCACGCCCATGGGGCGTCCTGAACCACACCGTCGACAGTGGTGCCGGCGCGCTCAGCCATAGGCGAACGGCAGGAGGTCGACGAAGACGGCGTCCGGATCGAAGGCGACTCCCTGGCGCACGAACCACGGCGCCACATTGCCGAGATCACGTCTGAGCAGGTCGAGTGACTGCGCATGCGACGACACGTCGACCGCTTGGGGGAGATCGATCACCCATGGGCGCTCCTGCCACCACAACAGGTTGTAGACCGACAGATCGGCATGAACGATTCCCGCCGACAACATGCGCCCCAGGTCGGCAATCAAGAGCGCGGCAGCCTCGGCCGCCTCCGTTCGATCGAGTGCGGCCGAGACCAGGCGAGGAGCAGCCGCGGTGTGATCACCGAGGTACTCCATGAGGATGCCGTCGCTCGTGCGCGCCACCGGATAGGGAACGCTCACGCCGGCGTCGGCCAGTCGTTGGAGGGACTCGAACTCGTGGTCGACCCACCCTCGGCCCAAGACCTCCCGCCCATGCGTCGAGCGGCGAGCGACGGCACGGCGGTCTCGGCTGTTGGCGATGACGCGCCCGTCGCGGTAGGTCGCGTCGTGCACGAAGCTGGCGGCCCGTTGGAAACCGAGGGCCTCGAGTTCGCCCTTGGCCGAGACCCGGCGCGGGCGGTAGCGCTTGTGGGCCAAGAGACAACTGCGGCCGTCGTCGGCAATGCGCTCGACGACGAAGACCTCCGCCTCTTTGCCCGTCTTGAGCGGGCCGAGGTCACGGTCGATGTAGTGATCCGGATCGAGGATCAGGTGTGGCGGCGGCGCCGACATCGCGCTCCTTTGGTTCGAGGGGTCTGGACGACCTCCGCACCGCCCGTGGATCAGCCGGGGAACCCTGGCGCGTCGTGGCGCAGCGGGGAGGAGGGGGTTGGCCTGCGAGCGACAGTCATCAGAAACTCCTCCTTCTCTCCTGTTGCGCGGACGCCGGCATCGTTGCCGCGATCCTCCGGTGCCGCCAGCGATATCCGGCCACCCGCGGTTGTGCTCGCCTTCGCGAGATTGGCCCTCGCCCCATGAGGGTCGTGCTGCTTCATGCCCTGCCCCTGACCGGAGCGATGTGGCGAGATCAACAGACCTGGCTACCCGGATCGACGTTAGCGCCCACGCTGTACGGCCGAGGCGATTCGATTTCGGCTTGGGCGGACGGGATCCTGGCGGAGGTCGGCGACGAGGAACTCACCGTCGTCGGCGCTTCCGTCGGGGGGTTCTGTGCGCTGGAAATCGCCCGGCTTGCTCCACAGCAAGTCCGCACGGTCGTGCTCGTCGGCTCGAAGGCCGGCGTTCGTCGCGATGACGCCGCACGCGACCA
>JBKJLN010000025.1:0-10114 GCA_046596935.1 Acidimicrobiales bacterium | reverse complement strand
CGAGGTCCTCGACGATCGACTCGAGCACGAGGACCTCGGCCCCAAGAAAGAACTCTTCAACGAGCTCGACCGCATCTGCAAGGACTCGGCCATCCTCGCCACCAACACCTCGACGCTGCCGGTGATCGAAATGGCCATGGAGACGGGCCGCCCCGACAAGGTTTGCGGCGTCCACTTCTTCAACCCGGCGCCGATGATGAGCCTCGTCGAGATCGTCAAGCCCCTCACCGCCAGCGACGAGACCATCGCCGCCGTCCACGCCTTCGTCGGCGCGTGCGGGAAGTCGGCCGTCGAGGTCATCGACCAGGCCGGCTTCATCGTCAACAACCTCCTCTTCCCCTACCTCAACAACGCCGTGCGCATGTTCGAGAACGGCGTCGCCACCAAGGAGGGCATCGACGAGGCCATGAAGGGCGGGTGCAACTTCCCCATGGGCCCGTTCGCCCTGCTCGACCTCGTCGGCCTCGACACCAGCCTCAGCATCCTCGAGGCCCTGTACGAGGAGTTCAAGGATCCGAACTACGCGCCTCGCCCGCTGCTCAAGCGCATGGTCGCGGCCGAGCAGTTCGGTCGGAAGTCCGGCAAGGGCTTCTACGACTACGCCAAGAAGTAGCGCCGGTTGATTCGCGAGCTGCCGCCGGAGGTCGCCGAGATCTGGCCCTTCGAACCCCAGTGGTGCGAGGTCGACGGCTACGCGCTCCACCACGTCGACGAAGGTCCGGACGATGGGTCCGGAAACGCCGTCGTCCTGCTGCACGGCAATCCGACGTGGGGCTTCCTCTACCGCGACATCATCCCGAAGGTCGTCGACGCCGGCTTCCGCGTAGTCGTGCCCGACTTCCTCGGATTTGGCCGTAGCGACCATGCGCGCGCCGGCGAGGATGACCTCCACGGGGCCTACGCAATTCCCGAGCACAGCCGACGTCTGCTCGCCCAGCTCGACGCTGCCGGCGTTCGTCGGGCCGCGTTCTTTCTCCAGGACTGGGGCGGGCCCATCGGCTTCGGCACCGCCCTCGAGCGGCCAGAGATGCTGGCGGGCCTCGCCCTCGCCAACACCTTCTGGGGAGCGGCGTCGCAGTTCCAGCACAACGCCCTCGGATGGCGCGCCCTCCACGCGCCGGTGAGCGGGGCACTGCTCCTCGGCAAGCGCCGGATGTTCGTCAACGCCCTGAAGCTCAGCGGACCGCGATCGATCCACGATGGCGCCGCTTGGGCGGCCTACTCGCTCCCCTTCCAGCACCACCAGGGCCCGGGCGGTACGTTCGCCTTTCCCCGATCGATCAGCACGGGACCAGGGCACCCCACCCAGCCACTCGTGGACCGGATCTGGGACGCCCTTCCGCACATGGACGTGCCGACCCGCTTCGTCTGGGGCGAGGCCGACGCCGTCTTCACTCGCGAGGAGCAGGAAGCGGGTCTGCGATCCCGGCTTCCTCGCGCGGCCGAGCACGAGACCGTCGTCGTCAGCGGCGGGCGTCACTTCGTGCAGGAGTACGGACCGCAGGAGTGCGCCGACGCCGTCATTGCCGTCGCAAGGGAGGCCTTCGGTGGCTGAGCCGGTACTGGTCGAGACGGACGTGTGGCCCGAGTTCGTCGCGGCCGTGCGGTCCCTCGGCACGTCGTGGACCTCACCCGATGGGGCCGCCACCTACGAGCTGCACTTCGACGAAGCGGCGCGGCGCCTCGAGGTGTTCGGCCCCGACGCCGACGCGCAATTGCTCGAGCTGGCCGCCGCAGTCCACGACGCCGCCGGCGGCATCTGGTCGGGCGACATCGTCCGCCAGACGGCGGCCGCTTGGGGTTACGTGCCGGCGACCGACCCGACGTAACCGAGCGGCTCAGATCAACTCCGCCGCCAAGGTGACCCGAGCTGGCGATTTCATCAGGCCCTGGCCACGGCCGCAAGAAGGTCGTCGACCGTCGGCCGCTCGTCCGGGCCCTTGGAACGAAATACGTAGACGAGTCGCCCGTCGCGACCGATGACGAAGTCACCTCCGAGCTGCGAGGTGTCCTCGGTCGGCTTCTCGAACGTCGCCCCGTTGCGCAACAACTGCGCGTACTTCCACCAGACCTTTGGTCCCCAGACCTGCCACAGCGAACCGCTCCCGAGCCCGAACGCCCGATACAGCGAACGGTCTTCGTCGGTGACGACGCTCAGCGGATCGACGTAGCGGGAGCGATATCCCCGCAGGTTTCGCTGGCGCGTGAACAACACCACGGCGACCTCTGCATCACCGAACTCCTCGAGGCGGTCGCGCACGGCGCCCGCATGAGCTTTGCAAGGCAGTCAAGCGAGGTGGCGGTGGAAGATCAGCACCACCGGGCGACCACGGAACTCCTCGAGACGCCAACGCCCACCAGCGGAATCCGGGAGGTCGATCGCCGGAGCGGGATTTCCAACGGACAGAGCCATGTTGATGTGTCTACCCCTCCGTCTCGGTGACGAAGTCGATGAGGCGTTCGACGGCGCCGACGAGGGAATGCTCGAGGTCGGCGTAGGTCGAGACCGACCCCAGGACCCGACGCCAGAAGGCCCGCAGCCCGTCGGGCGAGGCGTCGACGCCGAGCCGACGGCAGATGCCTTCCTTCCAGGACTCATCCATCGGCACGAACGGCCAGGCATCGATGCCGACGACCTTCGGGCGCACGGCCTGCCAGACATCGACGAAGGGCGTCCCCGTGACGAGGACATGCGGATGGCGGACCGACTCGGCCAGCCGCGCCTCCTTCGATCCGGCGACGAGGTGGTCGACCAGTACCCCGAGTCGAGCGTCGGCGCTGGGCCGGAATGCCGCGACCACTTCGGGCAGGTGATCGAGGCCGTCGAGGCGTTCGACCACGACACCGACACCTCGGAGGTCGGCGCCCCATACTTTTTCCACCAATTCGGCGTCGTGCACACCCTCGACGAGGATGCGCGACGCGCGCGCCACCTGGGCCCGGCGCCCGGGCGCCGCCACCGATCCTGACGCCGTCGCCTTCGCTCGGGGCGTCGAAGCCACCGTCCGAGGGCGGCACAACGTCACAGCCTTGCCGTCGACCGCAAAGGCTCCTGGCACCAGCGAGAACAGGCGCTCCGAGCCGAGCGGCCCGCGCAAGACCAAGGCGTCACCGGGGTCGAAGCGGACGACCTTTCCGCTGAAGCCCGACGCCCGATGGATCACGTTCAGCCCGACCACAACGTCAACGGACGGATAGATCGTTGCGGCCCGACGGTCGAAGTCGAGGATGTCGCCTGGCTCCCACGTCATGAGACGGAAGCTACCGGCGGAGAGCGGCAAGTCCGCGCCGCAGGCGCCCCCGCAGAGCGAGGCCATGGAGGTGCGAGAATTGGGGACATGGATGTGACCGGAGCACCCGTCAACCACGCACCTGACCGTCCGTGGATCATGCGGACGTACTCCGGCCACAGTTCGGCCCGTGCCTCGAACCTGCTCTACCGCACGAACCTGGCCAAGGGGCAGACCGGCCTGTCGATTGCCTTCGACCTGCCGACGCAGATCGGCTACGACCCCGACTCGCCCGAGGCCAAGGGCGAAGTCGGCAAGGTGGGCGTGCCCGTCGTCCACCTCGGCCATATGGACCAGCTCCTCGACGGCATCCCGGTCGACCAGATCTCCACCTCGATGACGATCAACGCCACCGCCGCATGGATCCTCGGCCTCTACATCGCCAATGCCGAGAACCGGGGCATCGACTCGACGCTGCTCACCGGCACGACGCAGAACGACATCGTCAAGGAGTACCTGAGCCGCGGCACGTTCATCTTCCCGCCCGTGCCGAGCCGCCGGCTGATCGTCGACATGGTCGCTTACACGGTGCGTCATGTTCCTCGCTGGAACCCGATCAACGTGTGCAGCTATCACCTCCAGGAGGCCGGGGCGACGCCGGTGCAGGAGTTGGCGTTCACGATGGCGACGGCCATCGGGATCCTCGATGCGCTCAAGGAGTCGGGACAGGTCGAGGCCGACGATTTCCCCGAGGTCGTCGGGCGCATCTCCTTCTTCGTCAACGCCGGCATTCGCTTCGTGGAGGAGACCTGCAAGATGCGGGTGTTCACGCGCTGGTGGGATGAGATCTGCCTCGAGCGCTACGGCGTGCACGACCCCAAACTCCGCCGCTTCCGCTACGCCGTGCAGGTCAACTCCGTCGGCCTCACGGAGGCGCAGCCCGAGAACAACGTGCAGCGGATGGTGCTCGAAATGCTTGGGGTCAGCCTGTCGAAGAACGCCCGCACCCGCTCCCTGGCCGTGCCGGCATGGAACGAGGCCCTCGGCCTGCCCCGCCCGTGGGATCAGCAGTGGGCCTTGCGGATGCAACAGGTGCTGGCCTTCGAGAGCGATCTGCTCGAGTACGACGATCTCTTCGACGGCAGTCACGTGATCGAGGCCAAGACCGACGAGCTCTACGCCGCCGCCAAGGCCGAACTCGACGAGATCCTCGAACTCGGTGGGGCCTTCGAGGCCATCGACGTGATGAAGTCGCGACTCGTCCAGAGCCAGACCGAGCGGCGCGCCCGCATCGAATCGGGCGACCTCAAGGTCGTCGGCGTCAATTGCTTCACCGAGACCGAGCCGTCACCGCTCGAGGGCGAGGGGCTCATCCAACGGCCCGACGAGGTCGCCGAACGCGAGGCCCTCGACGACGTCGCCGCCTGGCGTTCCGGGCGTGAGGCCGAGGCCGTCGAAAAGGCCCTCGACGAACTTCGCCGGGTCGCCGCCACCGACGAGAACATCATGCCGGCGACCATCGCCCTGGCCCACGCCGGCGGAACCACCGGCGAGTGGGCCGGCGCGCTTCGCGAGGTCTTCGGCGAGTTCCGGGCCCCGACCGGCGTCGCCGGCGCCGTGGGGGTTCGCGGCGACAGCATGGACGCGGTGCGGAAGCTGACGGCTAGCATGCCAGGCGGACCGCCCCGCATCCTCGTGGCCAAGCCGGGCCTCGACGGCCACTCGAACGGCGCCGAGCAGGTGGCCGTGGCGGCGCGGGACGCCGGCTTCGAGGTCGTCTACCAGGGCATCCGCCTGACGCCCGAGGAAATCGCCTCGGCCGCACGCGACGAGGACGTCGACATCGTCGGGATCTCCATCCTCTCGGGCAGCCACCTCGAGCTGGTGCCCGAGGTTGTGCGCCTCGTGCGCGCCGCCGGGGTCGATGCGCCGGTCGTCGTCGGAGGCATCATCCCGACGGAGGATCAAGCCAAGCTCCGCGCGGCAGGGGTCGCCGCGATCTACACGCCCAAGGATTTCGAGCTTTCCCGCATGATGGGCGACATGGCCGAATTGGCGATGGCCTATCGGGGAGATCAGACGAACTAACGCTTGATTCGGCCTCCCGGGAGGCCGATGGAGTGGATCATGGACAGGCGCGCCCTTCCGGGCCTCTTCGGCGGCCTTGCGGGTTGTGTGTTCGGCGTCGGTGGTGCGCTTCTCGGGTCGCCGATCCTCACGGTCATCGCGGCAGCGTGCGCTCTGCTGGCTGGCGCGTCGTCCCTCGCCCTGCTGGAACGGGCTCGCCTCGCCGAACACCGCGCCGCCATCGCCGTGTCCGAACTGGCCACGTTGCGCGAACTCGAGGCGTCGGGCCCGCTACAGGACCGTACCGTCCTCGATCCCGAAACCGGACTCCCGGACGTGCGCTTCTTCGAGGTCGCCCTGGAAACCCGCATCGCCGCCGCCCGCCGCCACCTCTGGCCGATCACGATCGTCCTCTTGGAGTTCACCCCGCACCCCAACCAACGATTGAGCGATGCCATCGGCTCGTTCACGACGCTGTTGCGATCGACGCTCCGCGAGGCCGACGTCGCCTGTCGGATCGCGCCCCGAACGTTCGCCCTCCTCCTCGAGGACACCAGTGAGGCGGGCGGCGTCTGGGCGGCCGAGCGCCTGCAGGTGGCGCTGACCAAGGACGAGATCGGGGCCCAGAGTCTGGCTGCCGGCGTCGCCAGCTATCCCAGCCACGGCCTGCACGCCAGCGAAGTGTTGGCACGGGGCCGAGGTGCTCTCAACCGCGCCGTCTCCGCCGAAGCCGGCTACGGGATGGGCTCGGTCGAGGTCGCCGCCATCGAGCTCAGCTGAACTTCGCAGATTTCCCCAGGGCTTTCGCCCGTCCGGGGATAACCACCGCGATTGCTACGTGGAAACCGCAGGTCGGCACTGTGGACAAACCTCGTTGGATGCGGAACCCGACTGAGAGACGACAGCCGGTGTGCACCAAATGTTCATCTTGGGCCGAGGGAGAAGCAGCGGTCCTGCAGGTGCCCGAAGGCGTAGGTGCCGTACAACCCGCTGAACATCCCACGGGTCCGTTCGGTCCAGTCGACGGCATCGGCTCGGCGGATGCGATGGAAGACCTGGAGGATGCCGCCCTCGAAGATGCGGTACTCGGCCCACGCCCCCGGGAAATCCTTCACACAGGCGATCTCGGCCCACGGCATGGACCCGGTGGCCTCGAATCGGCGGACCCGGTTGCGGTGGGTGTGGCCGGCAAAGTAACCGGCGATGTTCGGGCGTCGGGCGGCCACCGCCACGAGGGCCTCCGAGTCGTCGGGAACGATCCCGAAGTAGGTGTCGGCCCGGTTGCGTGAGCCGGGCGCCCACGGGTGGTGGTGACCGAACACGCACACGGGCCGGTCGGCGTCGACCGCCACCTCGTCGAGCCACTCGAGTTGATCGGCGTCGACGGAGCCGTTGGTGGCAAATGGAGTCGTGGTGTCGAGCACGGCCAGCACGACCCCGGGGAGCTCGACGGCGAATGGTCCTTCAGGGGCATACGTCTGGCCCCGATAGGCGTCGTGATTCCCCCGGATGTGGTGGAGCCGGTCGCCGAAGGCTTGGCCATAACAACGAAGAAAGGCCTCGTACTCCTCGTCGAGTCCGTCGGCCGTGAGGTCACCTTTGACGACCACGGCATCGGGATCCAGGGCAACGATCTCCGCGACGGCGGCCGCGTTCATCATCTCGGGATAAGGCGGCTCGCCCGGCCCGCTGGTGAAGGTCGGTCCGACCTCGGGGGCCGAACTCTCGAGTCCGCAGACGGTTTCGCCGAAGTGGACATCGTTGACCGTGGCCACCGTCGACAACCGCTCTCCCGGCGGACGGGGCAGCGTCCGGAACTCGACCCCGTCGAAGTCGTAGTGGGTGTCGGGATCGAGCCCGTCGTACTGCTTCCACGTCGAGCCCTGGAAGACGACGGCGAAGTCGTCGGCCACGGTGGTGACCTCGGGAGCGGCGGGAGGTTCGATGGTCAGGGCCGGACTCTGCTGCTCGCCGGCGAACGGCGAGGCGTCCACCACCGGTTCGAGAACCGCCACGGCGACGCCTCATCCGGTCCGTCCACGACAACCACCGGCCGCGGCCAAGCCACCTCGATCGCCGCAACGATCGCCGCCAGCTCCTCCGGCGACGGCGCGATGACATGGTCTCGCTCTGCGTCGCTTGCGCTCCTTGCCGCTCGACTGCCGCTCGTCGCTGGCGCTTCCCTCGCAGCGGGAGTGGGATCAGTCACGCCCGCGACCGCCTCACCAAGAGGCCGGCGTCGGGAGCGCCAGCGAGCAGACCGGCATGTCCGGCGGAAAAGTTTGCCACGAGGTCGTTTTTTTCATCGGAGCTGGGACCAATCTGTTGCAGCGACCTCGTGGCAAACTTCTTCGCCGGAGAGCGGAGCGGCATCTCTGCGCAGCGAGCCAATTTCACAGCGGCACGTTCGCGTGCTTGCGCCTCGGGAGGTCTTCGCGCTTGGTGCGGAGGAGTTCGAGTGAGCGGATGAGAACCTTGCGGGTCTCGGCGGGATCGATGACGTCGTCGACGTAGCCGCGCTCGGCCGCCTCGTACGGGTTGGCGTGGCGTTCGTTGTAATCGTCGATGAGTTCGGCCCGGCGCGCGTCGGGGTCGTCATGCTCGGAGAGCTCCCGCTTGTGCAAGACGTTGATGGCCTGCTCGGCGCCCATGACCGCCAACTCGGCCGACGGCCAGGCGAAGGCGAGGTCGCAGCCGATCGACTTGGAGTTCATGACGACGTAAGCGCCGCCGTAGGCCTTCCGGGTGATGAGCTGGATGCGGGGCACGGTGGCCTCGCAGTAGGCGTAAAGGAGCTTGGCGCCATGGCGGATGATCCCGCCGTACTCCTGGTCAGTACCGGGCTGGAAGCCGGGGACGTCGACCAGGGTGACGAGGGGAACATTGAAGGCGTCGCAGGTGCGCACGAAGCGCGCCGCCTTCTCCGAGGCGTCGATGTTGAGCACGCCAGCGAGGATTTGCGGCTGGTTCCCGACGATGCCGATGACGTTGCCGTTGAGCCGAGCGAACCCGCAGGTGATGTTCTGCGCGTACTGACCGGCGTATTCGAGGTAGTCGCCGTCGTCGACGATGGCGGCGATGACCTTCTTCATGTCGTACGGCATCCGGCTGCTCGGCGGGATGAGCTCACGCAGTTCGGGCGTCTCGCGGAGCGGGTCGTCCTCGGTCTCGGATTGCGGCGGGAGCTCGAGGTTGTTGGCGGGGAGGAACGACAAGAGATAGCGGACCTCGTCGAGGCAGGCCTTGTCGTCATTGGCCACGAACTGGCAGACCCCCGACTTGGTGGCGTGGGTCATGGCCCCGCCGAGTTGCTCCTGGGTGACGACCTCGCCGGTCACCGACTTCACGACGTCGGGACCGGTGATGAACATGTAGCTCGTCTCCTGCACCATGAAGACGAAGTCGGTGAGGGCAGGCGAGTAGACGGCGCCGCCGGCGCACGGCCCCATGATCACGCTGATCTGGGGGACGACGCCCGAGGCGAGCACGTTGCGGTGGAAGATGCCGCCGTACATGGCGAGCGAGACCACGCCCTCCTGGATGCGAGCACCGGCTCCGTCGTTCAGGCCGACGATCGGCACGCCCAGCGACGCCGACAGGTCCATGACCTTGTGGATCTTCTCGGCGAACACTTCGCCCAGCGCGCCGCCGAACACGGTGAAGTCCTGGCTGAAGATGCAGACCTTGCGCCCGTCGACGGTGCCGAAGCCGGTGACGACGCCGTCGGTATACGGACGTTCCTTCAGGTCCTCGCCGGCGCGATGGCGGGCCAGCATGTCGAGCTCCTGGAACGACCCTTCGTCGAGGAGGTACTCGATCCGCTCGCGGGCGGTCATCTTTCCGCGGTCGTGTTGGCGCTGGACGGCGGCCTCCGAACCGGCGTGAAGGGCCTGTTCCTTCTTCTTTGCCAGCTCCTCGAGCCGCTCGGTCATGGGGTGTTCGGACATCGCCGCCCACGCTAGTTCTCGGGCGCGAAACCATTCGGGGCCCTGAAGGTGCCACCTACTCTTGGAACTTCCCATGGCCGAACCCGTCGAGCCGCCGGCGTCGCCGTGGCAACTGCCCGACCCGGGCTCGGCCGACGGCGACCTCGTCGGGATCGGCGCCGACCTCGAACCCGGCACGATCCTGGCGGCCTATCGCTCGGGGCTGTTCCCCATGAACGTCGACGCCCGCAACCTGGGTTGGTGGTCGCCCGATCCGCGGGGGGTCCTGCCGCTCGACGGCCTCAAGGTCAGCCGGAGCCTCCGCAAGGCGTGCGGCCGGTTCGAGATCCGCGTCGATTCCGCCATCGAGGATGTCATCGACGGCTGTGGCGACCCTTCCCGCAACGGACGATGGATCACTCCAGAGGTGCGCGCCGCCTACCTCCGCTTGTTCGAACTGGGATGGGTCCACAGTGTCGAGGCCTGGTCGACCGACGACGGCGCGCTCGCCGGCGGGCTCTACGGGATCGCCATCGGAGGCCTGTTCGCCGGCGAATCCATGTTCCACTGGCGCACGGACGCCTCGAAGGTCGCGCTCGTCGGTCTGGTCGAGCGAATAGGCGACGGACATCCCTCACGGCTGCTCGACGTGCAGTGGCGGACCGACCACCTTTCCAGCCTCGGGGTCGTCGACATCGAACGCTCTGAGTACCTTGCGCGGTTGGCCGGTGCACTGCGGGCACCACTGCCAGCGGTCTTCGGCACCTCCCGTCCGAGCGATGACGGAGCGAATTGCCACTAAGGAACAATTTGGTCCCTAAGTCGGGGGCCGGTCCTGCCGATGATCTGACCATGATGAGCATGAGGCAGGCCGCACATGGCTGAGCACTA
>JBKJLN010000325.1:0-7771 GCA_046596935.1 Acidimicrobiales bacterium | reverse complement strand
CGGACGGATCGAGGTCACCAGTCGACTCGGCTATGGGTCGACCGTTCGGCTCTACCTGCCGGTTGTCGTCGAGGATGCAGGGCCTGCGAGTGCACCCGAAGTCGCCAGTCCTCCGGTACGGCGCAGGCGACGGAAGCTGCGGATCCTGCTCGTCGACGACGAACGAGACATCCGCTCACTGGCCCGAGCGATCCTCGAGTCGGCTGGCCACTACGTCGTCGAGGCAACCGATGCGGCGTCTGCGCTCGAGATCGACGGGGCATCCGACCGACCGTTCGACATGCTCGTGTCAGACATCGTGATGCCGGGCGATCACGGCGACGTGCTGGCGCGTCGGCTGATGGATCGGCGACCGGGGCTCAAGGTGGTCTTGATGTCGGGGTACGTGGAGCGCGCCGCTTCGCTCGATCCCGCACGGGTGGCCTTCTTGGCCAAGCCCTTTGCCCCGGCTGAGCTTGCGGACACCGTGGCCCAGTTCGCTCCTCGCCGCCGGGTGAACGCCTGAAGCAGAGAGCCGTACCCTGTGCGCCATGACGGGATCGCCCCAGGGATCGAGTGATGAGCCGGAGGCGCAACGGTTACCTCTGATGTATCGGCTGGTTCCCGTGGTGTGGCTGCTGGCGGCCGCGGGTTCGTTGTGGGCAGTAGCGCAAGAGGGCGATCGGCGGCTAGCCGTAGGAACCGTCGCTCTCACCTTCGCCCTGTCGGCGGCGCTCTATCGCGCGCTGGTCGCACGTGATACCGCTAGTCGACGGCGCCGTGCCGAGATGACGACGGCGATCGCGGCGGTCACGGATCCGGCGCTGACCCGTCTCGACGCCGACGAACTCGTCGGGGAGTTGGTGATCCGCACCCGCAACGCGCTCGCCGCCGACGTGGTGGGTGCTGCCGTTCTTGACACCGCCGACGGCCGGCTTACGACCATCGAGGTTCGCGGCGGGTCGGGAATCGAGCCGGTGTTCCATGCGCCGGTCGGTGACGGACTCCTCGCTTCGGTCGCTGAGAATACCGAGGCAGTACTCGCCAACGACACGACCGCCGGCGACGTGACGAGCGCGCTCGAGGGCCGATCCATCCGCTCGTTTCTGGGTTGTCCGATGTTGATCGACGGACGCGTGTTGGGCGTGTGCTTCGTGACCTCGCCGAAACCAAGGGCTTTTTCACGCGATGACTTGAACCTGGTGCAGCGAGTTGCTGACCGCATGGGGATGGCTCTCGATCGCGCTCGGCTCGACGTTGCCGATCGCCGCGGCCGCGATGCGCTGGCCGAAGGACAGGCGCGGCAACGCAGCCTCATCGAGGCGGCGCCACTCGGCATCGTCGAGCTCGATGTCGCGGGCGCCGTGCAGCGTTGGAATCATGCAGCGAAGGAACTGCTCGGTTGGCCCGACTTCGCAGAGGAGGGCGTCAAAGCGCCCGTCCTGCGCGGCGAGATCGCATCCCAGGTGACCGAACTGGTGCGCGCTACTCGTTACGGGCGCAAGCGCGAGGCGACCGAGGTGCAGATCGAGCGGCAGGGGGCTCCGGCGGCTCGGCTGAACCTGACCGGTGCGCCCCTGCTCGACGCCGACGGTCACGTGGCCGGGGTGATCCTGGTGATCGGAGATGTCACCGAACAGCGCCAGTACGAACAGCACGTGCGCCAGTCGCAGCGCCTCGACGCCATGGCCCGCCTCGCCGGAGGTGTGGCCCACGACTTCAACAACCTGCTGACCGTCATCATCGGTTACAGCCAGTTCCTCCTCAAGCAGCTGCCCGGCGACGACCCCATGCGACAGGACATCGAGGCCATCGGAAATGCCGGCGCCCGGGCGAGCGAACTCACCAATCAACTTCTCACGATCGGACGGAGGCAGGTGGTCGAGCCCGTCGTGCTCGACGCCCAGGAGCGGGTCGCCGACCTGGAACGAATCATCGGTCGTCTGGTCGGCGACGACATCGAGCTCCGGGTCGTCACCGGCACCGGGGTCGGCAACGTGCGCGTCGACCCGCATGAGCTCGAGCAGGTCGTCATGAATCTCTGCATCAACGCTCGCGACGCGATGCCCAACGGCGGACGCCTGGTGGTCGAGTGCCGAGGCATCGAGCTCGACGACGATGCCGCGGCCGCCGCTGCCGTTCCTCCCGGCCCGTACGTCCTCGTCACTGTCGCCGACACCGGCACGGGTATGACCGAGGAGGTGCGAGAGCACTGCTTCGATCCGTTCTTCACGACGAAGGGGCGAGGCAAGGGAACGGGTCTCGGCTTGGCCGCGGTGTACGGCGTGGTCAATCAGAACGGTGGCCACATCGACGTCGTCAGCCAGAGCGGGCGGGGCACGACCTTCCGCCTCTTCTTCCCGATGTCGGAAGAACTGGTGGCCGAGTCATCGATGCGTCGCCCGACGCTCGGAACCGACGGTGTAGGCGGGCGCACGGGGCGAATTCTCCTGGTGGAGGACGAGGACGCGGTGCGCACCCTTGCGCGGGCCGTGCTCGAAGATCAAGGTCACGAGGTGGTCGAGTTCGCCTCTGCCGAAGAGGCGCTGGCCCTGTGTCGGCGGGTGCGGCGTCGCTTCGACGTCGTCGTGTCGGACATCGTGATGCCCGGCATGCAGGGGGACGCGTTGGCGCGGGAGATCACCGACCTCTGGCCCGAGACCCAGGTGCTCTTGGTGTCGGGCTACGTCGAGCGGGCCGCCTCGGTGAGCGACGAGCGGGTGAGCTTCTTGGCCAAGCCCTTCGCCCTGAACGAGCTCGCCGACCGGGTGTCCGAGTTGTTGCCCGACTCGGCGCCGACGTCGCTGCGCAAGTCGTCCGCCTCAACCAAGTCGCCGTCGTCGAAGTCACTCGGGACGGGCGCACGGGCGAGCCCCCGTCCGAAGAAGCCTTCGGTGAAATCTGAACCCGTTGCGGTGGCGACGAAGAAGGCCGTAACGAAGAAAGTTGCGACGAAGAAAGTTGCGACGAAGAAAGTCGCAACGAAGAAAGTCGCAACGAAGAAAGTCGCAACGAAGAAGGGGTCGGCCGAGACCGAGGCGGATCAGGTCTCGAAGCGATAGCCGGCGCCGCGCACGGTCAGAATCCAGCGGGGCTGCAGCGGATCGCGCTCGATCCGGCGACGGATGCGGCGGACATGCTCGGTGACGGTGGCGTCGTCCTGCCACTGCGAGGACGATCCCCACACGTGGTCGAGGAGCTGATCGCGGCTGAAGACTTGCCGGGGCGAGGCGGCCAAGAAGGCCAGTAGGTCGAACTCCTTGGCCGTCATGTCGACGACCGACCCATCGACCTCGACCTGGCGGGCGCCGAGGTCGACGGTCAATCCTTCGAAGGTCAACACCGAGCCCGTGGGAGGTGTCGAACCACCGGCGGCCGTGGCGGCGGCAGAGCGAACGGTGCGTCGGAGCACGGTCTGGATGCGAGCCACCAACTCCCCCGGGGAGAAGGGCTTGACCACGTAATCGTCCGCCCCGAGCTTGAGCCCGAGGATGCGGTCGGCCTCGTCGCCGAGTCCGGTGAGGAGGATGACGGGCACGTCGCTGGTCTCGCGAATGCCGGCGAGAACGTCGCGTCCGTCCTCCCCGGGAAGGAGAAGGTCGAGCAGCACCAGGTCGGGGGGATTGGCGGCCAGAGCCTGCGCGGCGGCTTCCGCGTCCTCCGCAAGATCGACGGCGTATCCCTCGACCGAGAGCACCCGGCGCAACATCGAACGAATCTGCTCGTCGTCGTCGATGACCAGCACCCGTGGCAGGGAGATCGGCTCGGGCACCCCACCATTGTCGACCGCCGCCGGCCCTCCCTGTTGCATCCTGCGGACGGTGACGCCGAATGCGGGTTTTCCTGACCCGCATCGTCACCGAACGTGGCTGGATCAGCGGATGCTGCGCCGATGTCCGGATTGTTACAGGCGTGGCTAGGTCGTAAGACCCACGTTCAGTGGTCATTCGGACTAGCTGAGTGACGCCCGCCGTGGCCATTTCCGTCAATGGTCCTGTAGGGGCGCAGCGAACTGGGCGATGCATGGAATGTCGAACAACAACGCTCGCCCAACTCCTGGAGGACCTGACCACATGTCTCGCACCCGCACTCGCCGCTCCATCGTCGCCGCCGCAGCCACAGGTCTCGCCCTCGCAGGAGCACTGCTCGCCGCCCCCGGCGCCTCGGCCGTCGGTGGCACCATCACACTGACCGCGACGGGCGGCCTCTCGGTGACCGAGCCCACCAGCACCGTCAACCTCGGCTCGACGGCCTCGACGGTCGGCGCCTGGACGAGCGGCTCCTTCGGAACGGTCACGGTGTCGGACTCCCGCACCGGTCTCCTGGCCAACACCTGGACGGCGTCGGTCGCCATCTCGGACTTCACCCGGGCCACTTCCGCCGGCGGCACATCGACCCAAGAGACGATCCCGGCCGCCGGAATCGTCTACCACCCCGGGACGCCGAGCGCCGGCTCCAACAACACTGCGGTCTCCGCCGTTTTCACTCCAGTTGTCGCTGCGGCCGGTACCACTGCCGCTCGTGCGGTCGGTGCGATGACCGCCCTTGGCGTGAACAGCGAGTCGTGGAACCCGACGCTGACGGTCACGCTCGCCAACCAGATCGCAGGCGCCTACAACGGCACGATCGTCCACTCCGCCGCCTGAACAACCCGCTCTAATGGGGACGGTGCGCCGACTCCTGCTTCTGATACTGGTTGTGACGGCCGGAGCGCTCAGCGCTCCGGCCGTCGTCGCGCTTGCGCAGACGCCGGCTCCGGTGGGCCTCACCATCCGCCTGGCCGAAGCGCCGTCCGACCGGGCGGACGACCCCCGGGCCCTCCAGTACGTCATCGATCACGTGGCCCCGGGGGCCGTCATCAATCGGAAGGTCGAGGTCACGAACAACACGGGACATCCGACCAAGGGGCGGGTCTACGGCGGAGGGGCGACCGTCGACGGGGGAGCCTTCACTCCTGATGACAAGGGTGAGGTGGCGTCATGGATCACCGCCACGCCGGGCGATCTCGATCTGGCAACGGGACAGGCGACCATCGTCGAAGCCAAGATCTCCGTCCCGGCCAAAGCGACGGCAGGCGAGCGCTACGGCGTTGTCTGGGCCGAGTTGCCCGGCGTGACGGGCGCGGACGGGATCACCCAGGTGAACCGGGTCGGCGTGCGGGTCTACGTCTCGGTCGGCGATGGCGGCGAACCAAAATCGGACTTCACCATCCAGGACCTGTCCGCCGGCCGCACGCAGGACGGGGCGCCCATCGTTTCCGCCCGCGTCCGCAACACCGGTGGACGCGCCCTCGACATGACCGGCAGCCTCGAGCTCGGAAATGGACCGGGCGGCCTCAACGCTGGCCCTTTCCCGGCCAAGGTCGGCACCACGCTCGGCGTCAACCAGACCGAGCCGGTGACGGTGACCCTCGACAAGCAGGTGCCCGCAGGTCCGTGGGAGGCCCGCATCACCCTGCGGTCGGGGAACGAGGAGCGCGAGGCCAAGGCGACCATCACCTTCCCGAAGGATGCGGGCGAGACGTCGGCGCCGGTCGGAGCAACCGAGATCGAGAAGCAGAAGCGCGTGTTCGCGCCGATCGCCGGAGCCTTGCTCCTGGTCACCGGTGGAGCGGCGTTGGCCCTGTTCCTTCGCCAAGGCAACGAGCGACGGCGAAAGGGTCGGGACGACCTCGATCCGGAAGCGGTTCAGCCGGCGGCGGGTACGAAGCAGTAGCCCGAGCCCCGGACGGTTTGGATCAGTTGGGGCCGTGCCGGGTCTTCCTCGACCTTGTGTCGGAGGCGACGCACGTGCTCGGTGACAGTGGCCGGGTCCTGCCACTCGGCTTTGGAGTGCCAGATGTCGCGGAGGAGGTCCTCGCGGCTGAAGACCACGTTGGGTTCGCTGGCGAGGTGGTGTAGCAGTTCGAACTCCCGATGCGTCATCGGCACTGCGTCACCTCGCAGCTCGACGATGCGCGTGCGAAGGTCGATGGTGAGCGGCCCGGCCACCAGGCGTCCTCCGGTGCTGGCGCCTCGGGCCGACCGGCGACGCAGGACTGCGGCCACCCGGGCGGTCAGCTCCCCTACGGAAAAGGGCTTCACGATGTAGTCGTCGGCGCCGAGCCGAAGCCCGAGGATGCGGTCGACTTCATCGCTGCGTCCGGTCACCAGGATCACGGGGATGTCGGTCGACTGTTGGATGTGGCGCATCACCTCGAGACCGCTCTCATCCGGGAGTCCGATGTCGAGGAGGACGAGATCGGGGGGCTCGGGCTCGGCGAATCGGGCCATCGCCTCGGCGCCGTCGGCCGCCTGGTGGACAGAGTGGCCCTCCCGTTGGAGCGCGATGGAGATCAGGTCGCGGATATCCGACTGATCGTCAACCACGAGAATCGATGCCACCGAGGCCTTCCGCCGTCGTCGCTTGCAAGCTCCAGTATCGGCGCGATCCGTCCCGTGCTGAAGTTGGCTCCGACCAGGCGCACCGCTTGCCAGCCCACTGCCAGCAGCAGAGCGAATGCGACGAGCAGTACGAGGGGCGAGAGCGCCAGGTGGCTCGGAGTGGACACCGGCGAAGAGGTCGTCGACTCGGTCCGGTCGACCGAGCCCGCCGGGTCGGTGGTCAGATCGATGTCGACCTGCGGGACGGTGGTCTCGGCCGCTGCCTCTTCGCTGACGGCGACGGTCACCGGAGCGGCCGGGGACGGATCGGGCCGGCGGGATCGACCGGCCCGTGGAGCCGCCGGCGGGCGGCTGGCCGTGGCCCCTGGTCCCGACTTCGCGGCGACGGGGGCGGCCGCCGGAGTGCCGGCCGGGGCGGAGATCCGGGGCGTGATGAAGACTTCGGTCACGTACCACGTGCCCTCGGCGGAGACGGCGCCGAGACCCAAGACGGAGAACGTCGGCGACAAGAGGTTGGCCCGGTGCCCGGGACTGGCCATCAGCCGCCGGTGGGCGTCATCGATCGACGAGTTCGAAGCCACGTTCTCGCCGACCGTCTTCGCTCCGATGCGATCCTTGGTGGCGGGGGTGAAGAGCTCGTCGTTGTGGCTGATCTGGCGCACGGCGGCCATGTCACGGCTGTGATCGAGGGCCAGTTGGTCGAGGTCGTTCCGGAGCCGCAACGCCCCCAGGCCCTGTTCGGCGCGGTCGCCATTGATGAGCTCGAACAGGCGGGCGGTCGCTTGCTCCGGCGTCAGCGCCTTGGCGGACGGACCGGGGGCGGGCGCCGGGGCGGGTGCCGGGGCCGGGGCGGGCGCCGGCGCCGGTGCGTCTGGGGCCGGCGGCGGAGCGGGAGCGGGAGGCGGAGGGCACAGGATGGAGCCGAGGTCGGGCTCACACGCCGCCTGCGCGGGTGCGCCCATCCAAAGGCTGACGCCGGCCGAGAGGCCGAGCGAAAGTGTGACCGACATGAGCATTTTGCCGCCGATGTTCCTCATGACTAGTTACTTCGGGCTAGAGCCCGAAGAGCCCGAGCAACCCACCCCCAACGCCATCCCAACGCTCGTTGGGTGAGCGCCGAACTCGTTTCGCGCGGCTAGAAGAGGGCGGTGCACGTCGCCATCACGGGGGCCGCCGGCTTCCTCGGCGGCGCGCTTCGGGCGCGAATGACCGACGCCCGGGCATCCGACATCGACACCCTCGACGTCCGCCACTCCGTTCCTCCCGAGGTCTTCGAGGGCTGCGAGGTCGTCGTCCACCTGGCGGCGCTCACCGGGGTCGGCCCCTCGCTGAACCGGGCCGATGACTACCGGCGGACCAACCACGACGGCACCGCCAACGTCATGACCGCGGCCTTGGCGGCGGGGGTG
>JBKJLN010000229.1:0-2920 GCA_046596935.1 Acidimicrobiales bacterium | reverse complement strand
CGAGGTCGAACCCGAGGACCGCTCGTTCGGCATGGACTTCAGCGAGCCGGTCGAAGCCGCCGTCGCCGAAGTACTGCGGATGGTCCGCGAAGAGGTCGGAGCCTCGGCGGTCGGCGCGGCCGAGCCCATCGGATGAGCTCGAGCAACGACGCCTTGGGTGTCGACGATGTCCTCGAGCGGATCGGTCTTCTCGCTGAAGCGCTCTCGGGCCATCCCGACGTCGGCGAGCAAGTGCTCGAGCTCCTCGACTGGGTCGACGCCTACCACCGCGAAGGCCTCGGCCGCTTGGTCGAGATGGTGCGGGCGTGGCGGGGCGAGATCTTCCTGGAGGCCGTGGCCAACGACCCGGTCGCCGGCAGTCTGCTGGCCGCTTATGACCTGGGGGAAGGCGCACGGGAATCAGCCGAGAAGGCGACCGAACGCGCCATGGACGAGATCCGCCCGCTGGCTGCGTCCCACGGCGGCGACATCGAGGTGCTCAGCATCGTCGACGGCGTCGTCGAGGTGCGCCTGACCGGCACCTGCGACGGATGCCCGAGTTCGGCGGCGACGTTGCAGTACGGCGTCGAGGATGCACTGCGCCGTCACTGGGTGAACTTCCGACGCCTGGAGGTGGCCGAGCCCGCAGCGCTGGATCCGGCCAAGCTCGAGCTCGACTGCCCGGTGCCCGTGCCGGTCGCGCCGGTGCCGCCGCCTGTCCCCGAGCCGCCCCTCCTCCAGATCCGGGGCCGGGAGCTGGCATGACGATGCACCAGTCACCGGCCGAAGCCGGCGACGCCGTCACCCTGGCCTTTCGGGCGCGGGCGCTGGCGCAGGCGCACTCGCTCAGCAGCGCCGCACAGCGCATCGCCAACCGCGCCGTGGCCGAGGAGTCGACGAGCCAGCCGCGTCCAGAACTCGGCGTGTGGGCAGGCACGGCGCTGGCCCAGGGGTACTGCCTGCGCCGCGTGCAGGAAGGCAGTGACCTGGAAGGGGCGCCGGCCGAGCGAGACGACGATGCGCTCGACCAGGCCGCCAATGCCTGTGCCGCCGAACTTCGCACCGGCTCGGGCGACGAGCTGACCATCGCCGCCCTCGACCTCATCGTGGGATCGCAGGTCGAGAACCGGTTGCAGCCGTGGCGCGACGAACTCGACGACGACACCTGGGCCGAGCTCGAGCGCTACCTCACATGGTGGGTGGTCAAGGGATACGGATTGCGAGTGGCGGAGACGTCGACACTCGCCCCGTGACACGCGTGCTGATCGCCGGCGTCGGCAACGTCCTCCTCGGGGACGACGGGTTCGGGGTCGAGGTCGCCCGGCGCCTCGACACCATCGACCTGCCGGACAATGTGCGCGTAGTCGAGACCGGTATCGGAGGCATCGCCCTCGTCCAGGAACTGCAGGACGGGTGGGACGCGCTCATCGTCGTCGACACCGTCGATCGGGGCCGGCCCCCCGGCACGGTGTTGGTGATCGACCCGGAAATCGTCGACGTCGAAGCGATGTCGTGGAGTGAGCGCCACGACAAGCTGGCCGACATGCACCTGGCCACGCCGGGCCGGGCCCTCATGGTGGCCCGTGCGTTGGGTGTCCTGCCCCCGATCGTGCGTCTCGTCGGCTGCCAACCCCTCGATGCCGAGCGGCTCGGCATCGGGCTGGACCCCGTCGTCGCCGCCGCCGTCGACGTGGCCGTGCGCCAAGTGCTCGACGAGGTCGAAGCGCTGACCGGTCACGCCGTCAGGGGTTGACGCGAGATGGTTGACACTGCCGCTGCAGTGGCCCGCCTCGAATCCGAGCTGGGGGCCACCTCGCCCGCCAACAATCCCTACGAGCACGCACTCGCCGCCCACCGCCTCGGCCTCGCCTACGCCGAATCGGTCGGCCAGAAGCCAGCGGAACGGCTGCGCCGGGCCCTCGCCTGCTTCGACCTCGCCGCCGGCCTCCTCGACCCGCGATTCCATCCGGTGGAGCACGCGCGCGTGCTGACCGCCGCAGGCTCGGTGAGGCGGAGCTTGGGGGACCCGGCGACGGCCTTGCGCATCTTCTGTTCGGCTCGCACGTTGGCCGTTGGCCGCGTCTCGGCCGACGAAGCTGCGGCCATGGCCAACAACATCGGCCTGGCCCGACTCGAGACCGGCGACCTCGCCGGCGCCATCAGCGAATTCGACGAAGCCGTCGCCGGTTTCGACACGACGACCGCCGAGGGCCGGCGAGGTGTGGCGTCGGCCCTACACAACCGGGCACTTGCCAAAGGAGCCAGCGGACGCACTGACGACCTGGTGGCGGCTCTCGCTGATCACGAACAAGCGCTGGCGGTCGTCGGCTTCGATGAAGCCCCGTTGCACCATGGTCTCGTGCACCACAGCCGTGGCGTGGCGGCGTCGAACCTCTCCGAAGCGGTCACCGACCCGGACGTCGCAGCGTCGTGGCGCAGAGAAGCCATTGCGGCGTTCACCGCCGCCCTCGACGTCTTCGTCTGGCCTGAGCACGCCATGCACCACGGCATCGCCAGCTTCAACCTCGGGCGGATACTGGCGGCGAGCACCGAGCTCGACGATCAGCGATGGGCGATGCTCAGCCTCGAGGACGCAGTCACCGCCTTCGATCCGCGCTCGCAATCGGAGGCCTGGCGCCAGGCGTACGACGCTCTCAGCGCCACGGACAAGCGTCTGAGGGAACAGCACAAGGGGTGGCGACGCAGCGACCATCTCGTCGCTCTCCTGCACGATGATGACGAGGGAGCCGGCAGGCTGATGCGGCGGCGACTCACCCGGTGGTTGGTGCTGCCTGCCCCGGCTCGCGATGCGGCCCTCGCTGATTTCGTGGCCGCGGCCTCGCGCATCGGTGAGGCGCACGGAACCGGCGCTTCGGCCCTCCGGTGCTTGCTCACTACCGCCGTGGAGCTTCCCGTCGAAGCCCAGTCGATCGTGCTCGAC
>JBKJLN010000505.1:0-6832 GCA_046596935.1 Acidimicrobiales bacterium | reverse complement strand
CTCCTGCTCCTCGACGAACCGACGAACAACCTCGATCCCCCGTCGCGCACGGCCATTGCCCACGCCCTTGCCGGCTGGGGTGGCGCCATGGTGATCGTCAGCCACGCCCCCGAGTTCGTGATCGAACTCGCACCCCAGCGGGTGCTCCTCATGCCGGAAGGGACCCTTGATTACTGGGACGACGCCCTTCTGGATCTCGTCTCCATGGCGTGAACATGAACATGGCCTCGCTGACGTGATTGAGGCCGTCGTGTTCGACTGGGGTGGGACCTTGTCGACGTTTGCTCCGATCGATCTGATCGACATGTGGCGGCTGGCGGCGCGTCATTTCGATCCTGCGCGGGAAGAGGAGATCTGTGCCGCGCTTGCGTCCGCCGAAGCGGTGGCGTTTGCGCGGACGACCGGAGATCAGCGCAGCGCAACATTGCGCCAGCTCCTCGAGACGGCGTCCGTCGACCTCGGGCTCGATGTCACCGAAGCCGTGCTCGAGGAAGCGGGCACGCACTATCTCGATGCGTGGACGCCGCACATCGTCCACGACCCCTCGGCCATCGACGTCTTGTCGGGGATCCGCGACAAGGGATGGAAGACGGGCCTGCTGTCGAACACGCACTGGCCCCGTGCGTTCCACGAGCACTTCCTCGAGCGAGACGGCCTGGCGCCGTTGCTGGATGCGCGGCTCTATACGAGCGAGCTGTCGCACATGAAGCCCCACCCGTCGGTATTCGGCGCCGTCATAGAAGCGCTCGGTATTGACGATCCGGCGTCGGTGGTGTTCGTCGGCGACCGGCTGCACGACGACGTCTTCGGTTCGCAGTCGTTTGGCATGCGAGGCGTGTGGATCCGGAACGCTCTCGTTCCCGGCTTCGACGTCGAGCCGGCGGCGACCATCGATGCCCTCTCTGAACTATCCGATGTCCTCGAACGATGGGCTTGAGCGCATCGATCGACGCGAGGGACCGTCAGCTGGCGGCGCGGTACCCGAAGGTGAGGGCGCCGGCCGGGTACGTAGTCCAACCTCGGTCGTCGGGAGTCTCGATGGTGAGGGTGCCGTCGCGTTCGAGGGTTTGTCGCCATCGTTTTCGATGCGCGAGGTGATGGTGGTGGCTGCACGCCAGCACCAAATTCTGCAGATTGGTAGCGCCGCCCTCTTCCCAAGGCACGATGTGGTGGGCATCGCACCAATCGGGGGGCCGGTCACATCCCTCCACCATGCGGCAATGCCCATCGCGTAGAGCGAGAGCTGAGAACAACGCCGGTGGAATGGTCCGGGTCGAGCGGCCGTAGTCGAGGATGGTTCCCCGTCCGTCGGTGATGACCCGGTTGAGATTGGCGTCGCACAACAGAACCCGGATGGCATCGGCATCAAGAAGCGTCCCGTCGAGGGTGTGGCCACCCGAGCGGGCCTCGAGCTCTTCGAGGGTGAGAACCAGGTTCACGTGAGGGCGGTGACGTCCGACAGTGGTAGCGGTGTCCTGGTGGTCGAGGAACCACTGACACACATCGCGCAAGGCATCGGCCCGCCGCTCGGCCGGCGAACGAGACTCCCCTTCGGAGTCGTCGACGCTCGCCACCCGTAGCGCCGCCTCGATGGGAGCGGCCGCCTCGGCGTCGAACGACCCCTTGAGTTCGGCCCGCCCATCGAGCGTGCGTGACAAATGCAACGAGCGCTTCGGCTCGTCCTTCCCGAGGTCGTCCTCCAACAGAGCGTCGGCTCGGTCACGCCAAGCCTGCATGACGATGGCGGTCTCGCGGACGTTCAATGCCGCCAGACGCGGCACCATCTCGCCTTCATGTTCTGCGAACAGCCCAGCGACCCGGTCATTGACATTGGCCACCACCGCCTGGACCTGGCCACCGGAGACGGAGCCATCGAGCCACGCGGCGGCTAAGACCGGCGCGCCCAACACGACCTTGCCGGTGCGGGTCAGCGACGCCGCCGCCGGACCCGAGAGGCCGGCATGTTGGCGGAGCCAGGCCGTGGCCGACGACGCATCGTCGAGGGCCCACGATCCGTCGCGATCGAACTGGCCGACCCCGATCGCAATCTTGGCATCGAGACGATCCCGCAAGCGCAACAGCTCGCCCAACGAGGAGCCATCAACCGGGGGGTCAAGCTCTTCGATTGCGGCTGCGAGTGAGGGGAACATCAGTTCGTATGATACCACGACCGAACTGCCGATGAACCGAAAACATCAATGATGTCGGGCTTTTTTGGAGTCCTCCTCGGCGCATTCGACAGTCGGTCGCCGTTGAGGTTCAAGCTTTGACTTCGGTGGGAATCGAAGAAGCCATGGGCATCCTCGCATTCCTCATCATGGGCCTCATCGCAGGCTTCATCGCACGTGCCATCGTCCCCGGGAAGGATCCGATGGGCCTCCTCGGAACCTTGGTCCTCGGTGTGGTCGGCGCCTTTCTCGGCGGCTTCCTCTTCGGCGGTCCGGACAAGGCCGTCGGTTTCATCGGTGCAATCGTCGGTGCCATTGTCGTCCTGCTCGTCTACAAGCTCGCCACCAGAGGCTCCCGCCGCGCTGCCTGATATCACCTGCCACTTTCCGTCACGAATGGTTGCGAGAAGGCGCGTTCGTGACGGAAAGCGGCGGCGCGGCAAGACTCGACGTCGTGGAACGACGAGTTACGACGTACGGGGTCGAGCAGGGTGTGGCCCTCATCACCCTGCATCGGCCGGAGCGGCTGAACGCGTGGACGGCGCGGATGGAGTTCGAGTATCGGGCGGCGCTCGCCGAAGCCGACAGCGATCCGGAGGTGCGGGTGGCGGTGGTCACCGGTGCCGGGCGCGGGTTCTGTGCCGGCGCCGACACCTCGGCGCTGACGGGCATCGTCGACACCGGTCGCTATCGAGGTGGTGAACCCGGTGATCCCTCGGTCGAAACGTCGACCGTGCGGCCCGACTTCGACCATGCCTTCACGTCGGCCTTCGGGCTGCGCAAGCCTCTCATCGCTGCGATCAACGGTCCGGCGGCCGGCGTCGGCTTCGTCCTCGCCTGTTTCGCCGACATTCGTTTCGCAGCTGCGGGCGCCAAGCTCACCACGTCGTTCGCCCGCCTCGGGCTCCCGGCGGAACATGGTGTGTCGTGGGTGTTGTCACGACTCGTCGGGCCGGCTCGCGCCGCCGACCTGCTCTTCTCGAGCCGGGTGGTCCTAGCCGAGGAGGCTGAGCGGATGGGCCTCGTCAACGCCGTCCTCCCGCCGGACGAACTCCTGCCTCACACGCTCGCTTACGCCCGGCGGATGGCGACGGAGATCTCGCCGTGGTCGTTGCAGACGCTGAAGGCACAGCTCTATGCCGACCAGCTTCGGTCACTCGACGAGGCCGCCACCGATGCCGAGGGTCTGATGATGCAGAGCTTCGGTTCCCCCGACTTCAAGGAAGGTGTGGCTGCGCTCACCGAGAAGCGCGCCCCGAACTTCGGGAACCTGTCGGCATGAGCCCGGCGACGAAGGGGCCGCTCATCGGCGCCCACGTCAAGAGCGACGATCCGCTGGCCATGGCGACGGCCACCGACGCCGACCTCGTGCAGATCTTCATCGGCGATCCCCAGAGTTGGAAGAAGCCTCCGCCCCGCGAAGACGCCGAACAGTTGAAGGCGTCCGGCATCCCGATCTACGTCCACTCGCCCTACCTGGTGAACCTGGCCTCGCCCAATCCGAAGATCCGCATTCCCTCGCGCAAGATCCTTCAGCAGTGCTGTGACGCCGCTGCGGCCGTCGGGGCTCGCGGGGTCATCGTCCACGGCGGTCACGTCTCGTCGCCCGACGAACTCGAAGGTGGGTTCGATGCCTGGGTGAAGGGCCTCGATCAGCTGCAGAGCGACATCCCTATCCTGCTCGAGAACACCGCCGGCGGAGACCACGCCATGGCCCGCCACTTCGACACCCTCGCCCGGTTGTGGGACCGGATCGGCGACCATCCCAACCTCGGGTTCTGCCTCGACACCTGCCATGCGCATGCGGCCGGTGAGGATCTCGTCACCGCCGTCGAGCGCATCCTCGCCATCACCGGCCGCATCGACCTGATCCACTGCAACGACTCGAAGGACCCAGCCGGGTCCGGCCGAGACCGTCACGAGAACCTGGGCCAGGGGACGATCACGGCCGAGGCGTTAGCCGAGGTCGTCCGTCAGGCGAATGCGCCCGTCGTGTGCGAGACGCCGGCCGCCGGCATCGCCGATGACATCGCCTACCTCAAGGACGCGTTGGGCGCTTGACGGCCCCGCCGCAACTGCCGGACGCACCCCGAGCGGTGTCGGCGGCGGAGCTCGTGGAGGGGTCGGACGACGGCGACTGGACCGACGTCCTCGTGCAGGGCCAGCGGATTCCGGGAGCGGTACTCGAGGATGCACGGTTCGTCGATTGCCGCTTCGAAGGGTGCGATCTCGCCGGAGTGCGGTTCTCCCGCCTCGTCCTGCGTCGGGTCGAGTTCGTCGGGTGTCGCCTCACCGGCGTCGACCTCGGCGGGGCCCACGTCTTCGACGTTCGCTTCTCCGGGTGCAAGCTCGATCAGGCCAACCTGCGGGGACTCCGGGGCGAACGGGTCACGTTCGACGGCGACACGATCCTCACCGGAACCGAGTTCGCTCTCGCCCAGCTGGCGGAGACGACGTTCGAGTCGTGCGACCTCGCCGGCGTCGACTTCCGCCGGGCCGGCCTAACCGGCGCCCGATTCCCGCGGTGCGACGTCGGCGGGATCCTCGGGATCGACGGTCTTGTGGGAACCCACCTCACTGCGCTCCAGGCGATTCAGTTGGCCCCTCGTCTGGCCGCCGAACTCGGCATCCACATCGACGAGCCCGACCCCGCCGACGGTGGTTCTTAGATCGCGTTCGTTGCGTACTGCGTCTCGTAGAGCTCGCGGTAGAGGCCGCCGCGGCCGATGAGTTCGTCGTGGACGCCCCGCTGGGCAATGCCGCCGTTCTGGACGACGAGAATCTGGTCGGCCGAGCGGATCGTCGAGAGTCGGTGGGCGATCACGAGCGAGGTCCGGCCGGTCAGCGCTTCAGCCAGGGCCTGCTGGATGAGCACTTCCGTCTCGGAGTCGAGATGGGCGGTGGCCTCGTCGAGGATGACGATCGGAGGGTTCTTCAAGAGGACACGGGCGATGGCGAGGCGTTGCTTCTCGCCGCCGGACATCCGGTAGCCGCGCTCGCCGACCAGCGTGTCGTAGCCGGACGGAAGCGACCCCACCAGGTCGTGGATGCGAGCCGCCCGGCAGGCCTCGATCAACTCGGCGTCGGTGGCATCAGGCTTGGCGTAGCGGAGGTTGGAAGCGATCGACTCGTGGAAGAGGTGCGGATCCTGGGTCACGACGCCGATGGTGTCGACGAGGCTGGCCACCGTCGCCTGGCGAACGTCGACGCCGTCGATCCGCACGGTGCCGGCAGTCACGTCGTAGAGCCGGGGAACCAGCATCGAGGTGGTCGTCTTGCCGGCGCCCGAAGGTCCGACGAGGGCGGTCATCGTGCCGGGGGCAGCGACGAAGGAAACGCCCTTCAGGACCCAGTCCGAAGGCTGGTCGTCGACGACCGCCCCTTCCGCCTCGAGCGATGCGATCGAGACGGTCGAGGCCGCCGGATAACGGAACCAGACGTCGTCGAACTCGATGCGCCCGACGGCGTCGACGATCGGTCGGGCATCGGGCGCCTCGACGATCGAGTGGGGGGCATCGAGCACCTCGAAGCAACGCTCGAACGAGACGAGTGCGGTCAACAATTCGACCCGAGCGCCGGCGAGGTCGGTGAGTGGGGAGTAGAGCCGGGCGACGTAGGCGGCAAGAGCAACCAGGCCGCCGATCTCGAGGCGCCCGTCGATCACCGATCGGCTGCCGACCCAGTAGACGCCGGCGGTTCCGAGTGCGCCCATCAGCGTGAGGCTGGCGTAATAGAGACGCGACGTCATCGCGAGGGTGATGCCGGCGTCGCGTACCGCTCGGGCCTTGGCCGAGAACTCGTCGACTTCGTGCTTGCGGCGACCGAACAGCTTGACCAGAAGGGCGCCCGACACGTTGAAGCGCTCGGTCATGGTGGCGCCCATGTCCCCGTTGAGCTGCATGCGGGTGCGGGAGAGTCCGACCATCTTGGGTGACAGCAAACGGTCGACGACGACGATCCCGGGTACGACCAGCAAGGCGAAGGCAGTCACCTGCCAGCTCAGGAACAGCATGGCTGTGACCGTCGCCATCAGCAGGAAGACGTTGGAGGTGACGGTCGCCAGCGTGGTGACCGTTCCCTGCGCACCGACGACGTCGTTGCTCATGCGACTCATGAGCTGGCCCGTCTGGGTGCGGGTGAAGAAGGCGATCGGCATGCGCTGCACGTGGTCGTAGAGGGCGGTGCGCATGTCGTAGATGAGGCCCTCGCCGATGCGTGACGACAGATAACGGTTCCCGAGTCGGAGAACGGTCTCGCCCAGCGCCAGCCCGACGGCGGTGAACACCAGCACGTTGATCAGTCGGAAGTCGGCTGACGGGATGGCCGTGTCGATGAGGCGCTTGAACACCAGCGGCGGGGCGATGGCCACGAGCGACGATCCGGCCATGGTGGCGAGGAACGCCAGGATCATCCGCTGGTAGGGCTTGGCGAACGTCCACGCCCGGCCGAGAGTGGCTCGGTCGATGTGGGCGTTGCGGGCCTCTTCGGCCGTCAGCTTCGTGCCCCTTCCGCGCCCGCCCATGAGACCCGCCATCAGCGGTGGTGGTTCGTCAGCGAGAGCAGGTGGTGGTCGAGCATCTGTACGGAGTCAACCACCGCTCAGGGTTGGGGATTCCACCTCGAGACGCTCGTTAGGGCATGGCGAAGTAGCGAGACATCGCCCC
>JBKJLN010000466.1:0-5584 GCA_046596935.1 Acidimicrobiales bacterium | reverse complement strand
TCGCCATCTCCACCAACGTCGACACCACCGACCGGAGGTCGTCGGGGTGGACGAGACGCTGCAGGTTCTTGCCCACCAAGTCGTCGGGTTCGTACCCGAAGACGGTCGCCACCGAAGGGCTCAGGTAAGTGATGGTCCCGACCGCATCCGTGACCGTGATGACGTCGGAGGAGTGCTGTACGAGCGAGCGGAACCAGTCCTGGTCGACCGCCGCCGCGCCCTCTCGACCACCAGAGCGTCGGGCCCGGGAAGCCTGCAGGAGCGCCAAAGACCGGGAAAGCCGGCCGCGCACCGCAGATGTCGCCACCGCCCGTACATCGACGGGTGGAGACGGCGACTGGATAGGCCGAACGGGCCATTGACAAACGATCAGCGAGCGGAGAGGGAGGGATTTGAACCCTCGGACCCGGTTTCCCAAGTCACCTCATTAGCAGTGAGGCCGATTCGGCCACTCTCGCACCTCTCCCGGGGTGCAGGTTAGGACATTGCTCCACCCCTGGCTTCATCACTGTCCGAGGGCTCGATAGACCCGCTCGGCGAAGTCATCGAGGCTTTCGGTGCTCACCTTGAGCGCCGCGGCAGCCTCCTCCGAGGAGGGTGCGCCGAAGATGTCGCGGAGCGAGAGTTCTCGATGCCAGCGACGAAGTCGGTCGAGGCTCTGCTCCTCCTCTTCCAGCTCCGCCAGCGTGAACTTCTGCTTGGCGATCTCGCGTGCGATCTCGGCGTCGAACTTGGCGCAATCGCCCAAGAATTCGACCCACTCGGCCTCCCGGTCGACCGTGTACTGCTGGCGCAACAGAGCCTCTGACGAGTCGTCACGTCCCCGCGCGTCGAGCAGCAACAGTTCTCCGTCCGGAGCGCGGGCGATCAGTTCGCGCACCCGTTCGACGCTCTCGACCGTGAGCGGACTCGCCGGAAGGGCCCAGGTCCCTGCGCCCAATGGAATGGCGCCGCCACGACGCAACTCCCGCCAGATGGCCACCCGGTGCCTCGACGGTTCGGAGGGCACACGGACCACGACGATGACCCACTCCATGCTCCGGGAGCGTACAAGGAGCCAGTAACGGACGTTACACTCGCCATCGTGCTCCGCTTGGCGTTGATCGGCCTCGGTCTCCTTCTCGCCTCGTGGGTGCTGATGGTCGTGCTGGCCGCTCGCCTGCCCGAGGGGACCCTCAAGGAGTTGGCGAGCTTCCTTCCCGACTGCGTGACCACGGTCCGCCGCCTTCGGAAGGATCCGCGGGTGCCACGGCGGGCCAAGCTCGCCGTCGGATTTGCGGGCCTGTGGGTCCTGTCACCGATTGATCTCATCCCGGAGTTCCTCCCGGTGATCGGCCCACTCGACGATGTCGTCGTCGTCGCCCTCGCCCTTCGATATGCCGCCCGCCAGGTCCCCCCGGACGTGTTGTTCGAGGCGTGGCCAGGAAAGCGCTCGGTGATGGAACGCCTGCTCGGCAATCGAAAGGCGGCCAGCTGATCCGGTTGGTCCGAACCGCCGAGCATGCTTGATTCGCTCAGTTCGCTCGCGGGCCCGATCGCCTATCTCGTCGTCGCCACGCTGGCGGCACTGGAAGCCTCGGCGTTCGTCGGATTGTTCGTACCGGGTGAGTTGGCGCTTCTGACCGGTGGCTACATCGCTCATCGTGGGAACGCCAGCCTCGGCGTGATGATGGGGGTCGCCGCCGTCGGCGCAATCGTTGGCGACTCTCTCGGCTACGAGATCGGCCGCCGCTTCGGGCCAGCACTCCAGCGCAGCCGCCTCGGCCGGAAAGTCGGTACCAAACGGTGGGCGCGGGCCGAGGCCTACCTCGAGGAGAAGGGCGGTCGGGCGATCTTCGCCGGCCGATTCGTCGGCGTGCTCCGGGCTTTAGTCCCTGCCGTGGCCGGCGCCACCCGCATGCCCTACCGGCAGTTCCTCGCCTGGAACGCACTTGGGGCCATCATCTGGGCACCCGGGATGGTCTTTCTCGGCTATCTCGCCGGACCGTCGTATCGACGGGTCGAGCGCTACGCCGGCCGAGCCGGGCTCGTCCTTCTCGTCGCCGCCGTCGCCGTGACCGCAGTGATTCTCGCGGCGCGCTGGATCGCGCGACATCCCGATCAAGTTCGTCGAGCGACCACCCGCCAACTCGAGCGACGACAGGTTGCGGCGCTCACTCGCCGCTATCACTCGCAGCTCTCGTTTCTGCGCGATCGGTTCCGGCCCGGCAATGCGCTCGGGCTGGCGCTGACGATCCAGCTCGCCGTGCTCGCCCTCGCCGGCTGGGCGTTCGGGACGCTGCTCCAGGACGTGCTCAGTGCCGACGATGCCGTCCGCCTCGACCTGCCCGTCGTCCGCTTCTTGGCCGAGCACCGAACGGCTTGGCTGACAACGGCGATGCGAGGAGCGACGCTCCTGGGCAGCACCTTCGTCCTCGTGCCTCTCGTGGTGATCATCGGATACGCAGCCCGAAAACGACTGCACTCGTGGGCGGTGCTGGCCCAACTCGGGCTCAGCCTCGGCGGAGCACTCGTCCTCTACAACGTCGTCGCCCCACTCGTCGGACGGTCGCACCCCAACGTCGGCCAACTCGTCGCACCTCCAACCGGCTACGCCTTTCCCTCCGGTCACACCACCCAGACAGCGGCGGTCGCCGTCACCCTCGCGGCGATCGGCGCGGCGACGACTGCATCGTGGCCACGAAAGGTGGGCATCTGGTCGGTCGCCATCCTCCTGTGCCTCCTCGTCGGCTTCTCGCGCCTGTACCTGGGTGTTCATTGGCCGACCGATGTTCTGGCCGGCTACGCCCTCGGCGCCCTGTGGGCGGCAATCTGCGCGCTCACGACCCGTCGAGCTGTCTCGTGACCGCCAGTCGGCGAGAGCGGAGGGGGTGGGATTCGAACCCACGGGGCTTGCGCCCACTCGTTTTCAAGACGAGACGATTCGGCCGCTCTCGCACCCCTCCATGGGGATTCCAGGCTAGCGGCGGACTTGCGAGCGGAGACCGCTGACCCACTCGTCAGCGGCCTTCCAGTTGGCTTCTGCGTCCCGGCGGATCACCTCACCCTGGTCGCCGGCGGCGGGGTACGAGCCGAGGAACTTCACCCGGCCGACGTCGGCACGCAGGTTGCGTAGGCAATCGGCGACGATCTCGTCGGCCACGTGGCCGCTGAAGTCGACGATGAAGCAGTAGTCGCCGAGGCCCTGCTTGGTCGGCCGGCTCTCGAATTTCGTCAGGTTGATCTCCCTCGCCGCGAACTGTGCCGAGATGAGGTGCAGGTTGCCGGGACGGTCGGCTTCCTGAAACAACACGATGCTGGTCTTGTCGTGCCCCGTCGGCGCCGGGATCCCGTCCCTGGCCACCGAGACGAAGCGGGTGGAGTTGTCGGGGTGGTCCTCGACGCCGGGCGCCAGCACCTCGAGGCCGTACAACCGGGCGGCGAGCGCCGTGCCCAGGGCGGCCGTGGCCTCGGGACGTTCGTTGGCAACCAACTGCACGGCTTCGGCGGTGGAGTTGGCCGCTACCAACTCGACGTCGGGGAGCTCACGGGCGAAGTACTCGCGGCACTGCTCCATGGCGTCGGGAAACGAGACGATGCGGCGGACATCTCTCAGGGATGTTCCCTGCGGAGCCATGAGGTTTTGGGTGATGGGCAACACGACCTCGCGCTGAATGAGGAGGTCGGTCTCGAAGATCAGATGGTCGAGCACGCTGCGGACGCTGCCCTCGATGGAGTTCTCGAAGCCGACGAAGCCGAGATCGATCTCGCCCCGCTCGGTGGCCGTGATGATCTCGGCGTGGCTCGGAAACGGGAGGAGCTCACCCGAGGCGTAGTCGGACTGCGTCATCAGGGCCTCCTCGCCGAACGTGCCGGGGGGCCCGAGGTAGGCAATGCGCAGGGCTGCAGACGTCGTCACTGTGCGAGGCAGGATAGAGGGGTCATGGACGGACCGGCCCTACGCCAACTCCTCGAAGATGTCCGCGCCGGTGTCGTCGAACCCGACGACGCCGCCTCCCGCTTACGTCGGCTGCCCTACGCCGACCTGGGGTTCGCCAAGGTCGACCATCACCGCATGCTCCGCCAAGGAATCGCTGAGGCCGTCTACGGCCCGAGCAAGACGCCCGAGCAGTGCGCGCGGATCGTGGCCGAGCTCATGGACGGCCCCGGGAGCGGGCCTGTCCTGTTGACCCGCGCCGACGACGACCAGATCGAAGCCTCCATGGCGGCAACTGCAGGCGGTGTGCGAACGGGGCGGACCGTGGTGTGGCGGCCCGAGCCCGAACGCCCTGCCCGCATCCTCGTCATCACCGCCGGAACCGGCGACCTTCCCGTGGCCGAGGAATGCATCGTCACCCTGTCGGCCTACGGCTTTCGCCCGACGCTGCTCGTCGACTGCGGCGTCGCCGGCGTGCACCGCCTCTTGGCGACGGCCGATGAGCTGAGTGGGGCTGACGCCGTCGTTGTCGTGGCCGGGATGGAGGGGGCGTTGGCGTCGGTCGTCGGAGGCATCACACCGGCGCCGGTCGTCGCCATTCCGACGTCGACGGGCTACGGCGCCGCCTTCGAGGGCATCACCGCTCTGCTGGCCATGTTGTCGTCGTGCGCCGCCGGGATCACGGTCGTCGGCATCGACAACGGGTTCGGGGCGGCCTGCGCCATCGCCCGCCTCCTGCCGTGAGTCGGGCCGCCTGGTTCCACTGCTTCGCCGGTATCGCCGGCGACATGGCCCTCGGCTCGCTCCTCGACGCTGGCGCCGATGCAACCGAGGTCGTCGCGCTCCTGCAACGGCTCCCGGTGCCGGGCTGGCGACTGGAGACGCGGGCAACGATGCGCAACGGCATCGCGGCAACCTCGGTTGACGTCGTCGTCGAAGAGTCCGGGATCGTCCGCACCCACAACCACATCGTCGGGCTGATCGAAGAAGCACGGCTTCCCGACCGGGTACGGGAGCGAGCACTGGCAACCTTTGCGGCTCTGGCCGAGGCCGAGGGACGGCTGCACCGCCGACCCCCGGCGCAGGTCCATTTCCACGAGGTGGGTGGCGTCGATGCCATCGTCGACATCGTCGGAACGTGCGCCGCCCTCGAAGTGCTCGGGGTCGACGAGGTGTTCGCCTCGGCAGTGGCCACGGGCACCGGCATGATCCGCTCGGCCCATGGGGCCCTCCCGAACCCCGCACCCGCCGTGGTCGAGCTCCTGCGCGGCGCGCCCACCTACGGACGCGAGATCAGCTTGGAGCTCACCACCCCGACGGGCGCCGCCCTCCTTGCGTCCATGGTGAGCGGATGGGGGCCGATGCCGGCCATGACCATCGAGACGACGGGGTTCGGTGCCGGCTCGCGTGAGATGGACGAGCTCCCGAACCTCACCCAGGTCGTGATCGGTGAGCGCGTTGTCGATGCCGCCGGAACCGACTTCGGTCAACCGGTGGTGCTCCTCGAAGCGAACGTCGACGATGCCACGGGCGAGACGCTGGCTCATGCCGTCGCCAGCCTGCTCCAAGCCGGCGCCCACGACGCGTGGGTCACCCCGATCGTGATGAAGAAGGGGCGCCCGGCGCACACCGTCCATGCGCTCTGCGACCCCGCCCTGGTCACCCAGG